>NZ_JBDNJQ010000150.1:0-20988 GCF_051172895.1 Nostoc sp. CALU 1950
TAGTTTCTAATTCTTCATTGGTGGATTGGAGTTCTTCGTTGGTAGTTTCTAATTCTTCATTGGTGGATTGGAGTTCTTCGTTGGTAGTTTCTAATTCCTGTTGCGAACGTTGTAGGGCATCTTGGAGTTGAATGTAACGCGTGACATCATGAAAGGAAATGCTGACTCCTAAAAAATTGGTGTCTGTTTCTTGCAAAGGCGTAATTCGCACATCCAGATATTGGGTTTCTGTGTTAGACAAATAGCGCTCTACATTTGTCAGGCTGATAGGGCGGCGTTCATTATAAGCCCGTTCAATTAGCGATCGCAATTCAACTGGCCGATAGGAAAGTTCTAGATCCTGGAAGGGACGAGTTAAATCTTTGGGGGAAAGGGCGAACAAAACCCGCGCCTGCTCGTTCACCATTACTAGAGTGCCATTGATATCAATGATGACTTGGGCGATTGGTGCTGTGTCAAAACCCATCTCTCGCAGCCGGAGGTTTCGAGACAAACGGCTGCTAGATTCTTCATCTACTGAATTTGCCATGACTAGGAGGCGATCGCGTAGATTCACCGTTGATACCTTAGTAAATATCCGGTTTTTCAAGTCTAGTGGGGTAAATAAAGCAGAATGCATCAGCAGCATCTCTGCTTTACCCAAAAACAGATAGCCATTATCATTAAGTGCAAAATGAAACCGGGCCAAAATTCGCCCTTGAGTCTCAGAATTAAAATACATTAATGTATTACGGCTAACCAGTAAATCTAAGCGGGAAATAGGGGCATCCTGAAGCAGATCATGGCGACCAAAAATCACTGAGCGGCGCAAGTCTTGGCGAAAGACATAGCGGTTCCCGACAATTTCAAAGTATTTTTGCCGCAGTTCATCTGATATCGTTTGGACATCTTTTGCTGAATACACAGCTTGCCTAGCCTGGTTGAGAGCATCTTCATCTACATCTGTGGCGTAGATTTTCACTCGTTGGCGAAATTCTTCTGCTCCCAGTATTTCAGCCATCAACATTGCCAAGGTATAAGCTTCTTCCCCAGAAGCACAACCAGCGCTCCAGATGCGGATTTGGTCAGAAGTTTTTTTATTTTTAATCAGTTTAGGCAATATTTGCTCTGCCATGTATTCCCAAGCTGATGAATCTCGAAAAAAAGCAGTGACGTTTATTAAAATAGTGTTGAAAAGAGCATTGAATTCATCTGGATAAACTTCTAGATAGTCTTGATATTCTTCAAAGTTTTCTATGCTTAATGACTGCATTCGCTTGCATACCCGACGGATCAAAGTCGAGCGCTTATAACCTGTAAAATCAAATCCCCGACTTTGTCTGAGATAAATCAGGAGATTTTCAAATTTAGGATCTCTTTCTGCGGAAGTCATAGGGGCAGGGGGCAGGGAGAAAGGGGCAGGGGCAGGGAGAAGGGAGAGTGGAGTTTTGAGCTTCATTAATGAGCATCAAAGACTGATTAAAGGAGTTTGGAGCCTCATTAATGCGTATCAAAGACTCATATAAGCTGTGCTAAAACTATATCTCCTCTACTCTCTGCCCCTGTGCCTCTGCCTAATTACATTCTCCCATGACCAAAGTGATTAGGGTGGTGGAGATTTCATCAAGGGGGAGAATAAAATCTACCTTGCCAGTTTGAATTGCGGCGGAGGGCATCCCCGAAAATTCGGCGGTTTTTACGTCTTGGACAAGAATAGTGCCACCCATTTTTTTTATCGCTTCTACTCCCATTGCGCCATCGCTACCCGTTCCAGTTAGCACAATGGCGATCGCTCTATCTTTGTAAGTGGCTGCAACTGATTCAAATAATAGGTCAGCCGAAGGACGTAAAAAATGTACTAGTTCCGACTGTGATAAGGAAAGAGTACCATCACCGTTAACCAACAGATGACGATTAGGTGGGGCAACATAAGCCGTTCCTGGGGTAAGACAATCTCCCTCTTGTGCCTGTTTGACGGTAAGAGCCGTGCGCCGACTTAGAATTTCTGCCAGGAACGAGCGATATTGGGGGCCGAGGTGTTGCACAATGGCGATCGCGGCTGGAAATTTTGCGGGTAGAGTCGATAACACTTTAACTAGAGCAGTTAGACCACCTGCGGAAGCTGCGATCGCTACAATATCAAAGGCAGCATTATTAAAGTGAGGTAGATGATTTTTGGCATTTTCTGCCATTTGAATCACGATTTTGCGGCGATGACTATCTGCTAAACTTTTTTAGTTACAAATAGGATTAATTTAGTTACAATTTTTATCCTTGTTCAAATAAATTGTACAGTATATCTGAACTACTTTAAGATATTTTTGCCTTTACCTATCAAGTTTATAGGCTCATCTTCCTGCTCTAGAATCTGTTTAGCCTGTAAAAGTTGCTGCCTATGTTCCTCACTAACTGTCGGGTATTGCAGATTTAGTTCTTCTAATTTTGTACAGATAATATTGGCAACGGTCAGGCGGGTAAACCATTTGCGATCGGCAGGAATAATATACCAAGGGGCCCATTTAGTACTGGTATAGTTAAAAACCTCTTCATAAGCATTCATATAATCATCCCAAAAAGCTCGTTCTCGGACATCGTTATCTGAAAACTTCCAATGTTTTTCAGGAGATTCAATCCGTTCTAAAAAGCGTTTTTTTTGCTCTGATTTCGATACATTCAGAAAAAACTTCAGGATGATTACACCATTGTTTACCAAATATTTTTCAAAATTATTAATTTCTTCAAAACGCTGCTTCCATATTTTATTTCCCTCAGAGAAGTGGGGAAGTTGTTGTTTCTTAAGCATTTCTGGATGGACACGAACCACTAGCACTTCTTCATAGTATGAACGGTTGAATATCCCAATTCGGCCTCTTTCTGGCAAAGCTTTCATTGATCGCCACAGATAGTCATGATCTAATTCTTCTGAACTCGGACCCTTAAAACTAAACACCTGAAATCCTTGCGGGTTCACACCAGAGGTCACATGTTTAATAGTGCTATCTTTGCCAGCAGCATCCATTGCTTGAAAAATAATCAACAAAGCATGGGTGTTTTGAGCATAGAGAATATTTTGGTAATTTGCTAGTCGTTCAATATCTGCCTGTAATTTAATTGCAGCATCAGTTTTTTCATGAAAATCAGTCTTGTAAGCTGGGTCATAGTTTTTTCTCAGAGAAATCTTTGAACCTGGCGGAACAATGAAAGCATCATGATTCATATATAAAATCTCCTAATAGCTAATTAATACACAATCACATTTTGAAGTATTAATTACTGAAAGTTATAATTTATTAATTAAATAATAATTTTGATTCAAAATTCATCACTTTTAACCAATTCTGTGGGGTTAACGAACTTTGGGGGTTCAAGTCCTAGCCTTTGAAGGGCAGCACGAATTGAAGCCTAAGCTAAATCCCCGGACGCTCGCAGACTCGCTAACGCTGCGCTAACACAAAACGTAATTGCGTTAGCGGAGCGGAGCGTTAGCCCATTGCGAATTGGTTTGCCCTGGGAAGTAGTGTGACTAAACTACTTGAAAAGTGCTGTAATTACTAGTTACTTGCGTCGCTTTGGCATAGGACGCATCGCTTCACGGCCCAAGAGAAACATCCCCGTAACCCCCAAACTGACAAACCAAACATATTGATACCAATACTGCCGAATCTGTTCAACTGTATTGAGTTGTGGATGCAACGTGTTTAAATACAGCAGCAGTAGTAATATCATCAGCGCCCCAAAACCAACAAAGCTCAAGCCGATAAGAATTCGTGCAGGACGCAGTTCAAAATCACTAATAGTGTCTAGGTCAATTTCTGCCAGTTCCTTAAAAGAGTCATCTGCCCAAGATGAGGTTGCTTGGAATCTATTGCTAAGTTTTGGTGGCAAAATTGGCGACAGTGTTGCTACAGTTGGGCGACGTAGCAAAGCCTCTGTATCTCGCAGTAATTCTAGTGGTTTACGGGTAGTAGTTGGTTGAGCAAACTCTATATTGTCTTTAGGAGTTGGAGCATTAGCTTTGCTTTCAAAATCCATAGCACGCTTAGGAATAACCAGGATATATATACATAGCCTAGCGAATCAGAATGCAAATGAGTCGAAATAATTCGTAATTCATAATTTCGTAATTCGTAATTCGTAATTAATTTATTTATTTATGGTAAAAAACCTATTCTTTGCTCAAAGTAAGCTAATTTATGATTGGGATAATTACAAATTAGTCGTCCATCTCTTTTAACGTAGCTAATGCCGACGGAGATAAACGACTCAAATAGCGGAATATCCAGTATTTAAAGATAGTGTTTAAAATCACGGGAAATGTAGCAATAAAGAAAAAGATTACATTTCTACTGGTTGGCAGACCTAAATGTTCTGAGAATCCTGCAAGCAATACTTCCCACCCCTCTGGTGAGTGAAATCCTACAAATATATCTGTAACTAGAATAATCAAAAAAGCCTTAGCACTATCGCTAAGACCATAGACAATGCTATCCAGAAAAGATTTGAACATCACAATTTCTCTTTTGCTCAGAGCGACAACTATAGCAAAAGAAAGTAGTGATATTAAATCAGCAAAAATATTACTAATACTACTATTAGTTTTTGTGCGGAATTCCTCAGAAATTCCAACTGCTTTATTTTTAATTTTTTCTTGTATTATCTCTGAAGAAATTGGTGGAGCTTGATTAAGCAAATATTCAAATCTAAGTTCTTCTTGAAAATTATGTAATTCATGGAGAGCTTTTTTTTCCATGTCAGAATTGATGAAAATTTGAGTTGTATTATCTCCTCTAATTTTTTCTAATATTGGAGTTACTAAAAATTGCTTAGATAAATACTGAGTTAAAAGTGGTACAATAATAAGAGTTATCAAAAATCTCAAGGCAATTATTGTTCTGCTTCTAGAAACTCTATGATTTCTGATAACTCCTTCTTCTGACCGCGGTGCAAAATCTGATTTAACTCTATTAACTGCTTTGCTTATAGACCTCTGAAACCCTTTAGTATTTTCAGATTGAGGCATTACTTTAACATCACTTATATTAGATGAGTCTGGCTGTTTGCTAATTTCGATATAGTTAAGTTGTGGGGTTTGAGAAGTTGGTGCTAATGCGCTGTTACTAATTATTTCATCCTTGATTGCGTACTTCTCGACAACTTCATCAATATCCTTTAGTGTTTCTAATAAAACAGAGTTAGAAATATTGATAATCCCCCGACTTATCTGGAATTCTGCAAGCCTGATCTTGATAATAGTTAAATTTTTATCAAGGTATACTTGCCAATATGACATGACATTTTCAGTATATTTTACTGACTCTGAAGATATTTTTTTGTTACCAAAATGTTCGATCTCGATGTTTTTAATTCTCTGAGCTGCCTGTTGAGCTTCTAATAGTGCCCTTTCTGGTGTATCTAAAAACCAATGTTTAAGCGATCGCAAGGATCTTTTGAGTCTTTGGCGGAATAATGCTGGTGTTTTTGCGAATGAATTTTTCATTATATATATGATTATTTATATAATGTTTATTATTATATAAGCAGGGAAAATGATTAATAACTTGTTAAGAATATGATTAACTATTATCCAACACTCTTTAGAGGTTGTTTGAAAAGTCTAATTTATTACTCGCCGGGCGACTAGAAGTCGCGGCTACACAGACAAAACCCGCCTGCGCGGGTTAAAACCCTTCATTTCTCGTTAGTCCACGCTGGACTTCTCTGCGAGACGCTACGCAAACGATTGTGTCATAGCAAATTCTATTCGCCCAATACTTTTCAAACAACCTCTTAGATAAATCTATTATTTTGATTTATTGACATAGTTTAGTTTTATTATGCCAATACAGGTGATGCAGACTACACGCAGTATTAGTAGAAGGGGAAACCCTGCTTTCCTCACAAGTTCCTCAAATTGTTTTGCTACAAATATAAATGTGGGGCGAAAACTTTTAAGAAATTTAAAATTCAAAAGTTGCTAAACATAGTTGAGGGTTTGGTCATTTTTGACAATCCAACATCTGGAAACCCGAAACCGTAAAGACCAATAACCAATGAAATCGGAGGTCTATATGATGTTTAAAAAGATTCTAGTTGCATTAGATCGCTCAGAAATGGGGCAACAGGTTTTTGAGGAAGCATTGAGTTTAGCAAAGTTAACACAAGCTAGCTTAATGCTATTGCATGTCCTATCTCCCGAAGAAGAGGGTAGTCCTTACGGGCCTATGCTGTCTAATTTTGACTACTATCCGGGATTGAGCCATCAAACCTTTGAGGTATATCAAAAGCAGTGGGATACCTTTAAAAATCAAGGAATCCAGATGTTGCAATCTTTTTGTGTTAAATCTAATACAGCAGGTGTAACTACGGAATTTACACAAAATGTTGGTAATCCTGGTCGGATTATTTGTGACTTAGCCCGTACTTATGGCGCTGACCTAATTGTTATGGGGCGTCGGGGTCATTCTGGACTGATGGAACTATTTCTCGGTAGTGTGAGTAACTACGTCCTTCACCATGCTGCTTGCTCAGTACATATTGTGCATCTTTCAGTTACTCCTAAAAAAGATGAACTTGTCCAAGAAACTACAAGCAATTTAAGCATTAACTAACTACTAAGATTGCTTGAAGAATAATGCAGAATTAAAAAATAAATTTTAGCCAGCTAAATTCTGAATTTGGTTCATTCTCATCTACGCAGAATTTAATTAAATAGATGATCTCTGTAGAGTCAATCTCAACAACTAATCCTTAACTGTACGGTATTAGGCTAAAATTAAGCGTAGGCGTAGCCCGTCGTAGACATCGCTTTTTCAGTGAGAAGTCCGCTACCGAAAATTAGAGTTGAGAGCGAAAAGTGGATCTATGAAAGAAGATACTATCGAGATCGCTGGTTTTCATGCTCATGTTTACTTTGATACCGCAAGTCGGGATGTAGCTGCGCGTGTACGGGAAGGATTGAGTGCTAGATTTGACGTGCAACTTGGACGCTGGTTTGACAAGCCCATCGGGCCGCACCCAAAAGGAATGTATCAAGTTGCTTTCTTACCAAATCAGTTTGATAAAGTCGTTCCCTGGTTAATGCTCAATCGTGAGGGATTGGATATTCTCGTCCACCCTGAAACAGGCGATGCTGTAGCAGACCACGCCGAGCATTCTCTATGGTTAGGAAAAAAGCTAGATTTGAATATTGAGTTTCTTCGACAGCCTAGTTCTACTTTATCCAATTAAGGGAAGTAGCCTACTTTAATTATGAGGACTAAAGTCCCCACTACAAACCTTTAATTATTTATGCGATCGCCTTGCGAGAAAAATGGATAAAGTCGAGCTTAGAGCCTGATTAAAACTTAAGCGCAAACAATTGCTCCTCTTGTGGTTTACCCAAGAGGAGCAATTTTCGTTCTAAGAGAGACTTAGCATTCAGCATCCGCAGTAAATGAGCATTAAACCTCTTCATTCCAGGTAATTGTTTAATAATGTGACCTTTACCCAGAGAAATGAGGAATCAGTTGCATGAAACAGTATGCTATTAAGCAGCATTCTGATAAAAATAAATTTGTCTAATGAAAAATAATTCTGCGAAGGAAAAAATTGCAGGCATTTCCCGATTTGGCAAAGCTAATTTTAGAGTCACAAAGAAACAAATTTTATTTAGTACCCTTATTTTATGCCTTGGTTTGCTGGGAATAGGTGGTTTCTGGTTTAAGTCCAGATATAAATTTGATGACAAGATGAGTGTAAAGCTACAAGAATTATCGAATGTCGATTATCCAGTTAATCCCGCACCTTTAGGCAAAAACTTTCAAAGATATTCTCAGAGAAAATTAACAATTATTAAGAGAGATGATACGCATTTCGATTTTGTGCTTGAGCCAACAGACAACAAAACGGCACAAATAATTATAAAAAATGTTGATTTAGAGCTATTAGTCCCAAAAGCACCCGAATGGGTTAAAAAAGATCAGGGTTTAGAAATAATTGCTTTTACAGACCGGGAGTGGAATAGACAACAAATTAGTTTTCCAGCTAATTCCAACAATATAGAAATTGTTGGAGGAGATGGTTTTGAAAAGCAAAACCTCGTAGAGGTCGCTTTAGCTAATAATTGCTTAAATGCCGGATTTTGGGAAATTTTGCTTTTCACTAAAGAGGATAGCAATAAATCCCTTTATTATCAAAGCTGGTTTACCTTTCCGATAGGACATTACAAAAATATTTTTGAAAAAATTAATAATATTTCCTATTGGAAGCATTGGTGGAAATTAGAACACTGGCAAGACCCAAGTGGCACAATATTAAAGACTAATCTTCTGAGAAATATAATTGATGAAAAAGAAGTTGCTACTCAGTTTCCACTGGATGAAAAGATAATTGTATCGGGAGAGCAAGGTAGAAAAGTTAGAACTACGCTAGCGACTAATGTCACAAAATGGGGAGATTTTTACGACGCTAAAAAGGAAATTAAATTTGCAAGTTTTCGACCACCAGGATTTTATGATCAAAATAAGCCTTGGGGAAATCAATACTGGAGAATAGGCAAATTTGATAAAGCTATTTTAAGGAACATTAAACCGATTGGTGTTGAACAAAATTTACAGGAAATTGAGTTACTATTCACAGATACTAAGACTAGTGAACAAAATAGATTATTCATTAGTGGGATTAATCTCAAAACACTCCCTCAATTGACTGTACAAGAGTATCCTAACGGCTTATATATGCCAATGGGAATTGGGATACCTCCTTTTTATCAAAGCTACGATGAATTAACAAAAAATCATCCAGATGTCAGCCCCTACTTCAGTTTTTTACTAGATTCACAGGAGCGTTGGATAGATCATCACCACTTAGCGGTTGATGGTTCAGTAATGCACCTTGATAAAAATAACCCAAATCTTTTGCATCTTTACTTGCTATCCTACGAAAGGAATACTTTAATAGCTCATTTTTTGATCAATTTAAAATAACGTGAGTTCGATGAACCTCTCCCTCCCAGCCTCCCTCTCCGAAATGGAAAGGGAGGAGCAACGAAAAATTAAGCCTTTTGCTCCCCTCTCCGTGTCGGAGAGGGGTTGGGGGAGAGGTCAAATAAGACTTGTCGAACTCACGTTAAAATAGATAACTAACTTCTCTTATTATCTAGCAAGAGAAGAAGAGTTTTCACATCTGGAATTGAAGTAACTAGTGGATATTAATATTTAGTCAATCGGTATTTGTTTGAGCAAAGCTATCCACATATCAGACGGATCGGAGTAGTAATCAACTTCTTCAACTTGATATTGATAAGATTCACAACCTTCTCGTAAAATAATGCGATCGCAGGGTTTTATGCCTTTCCCTACTCCAGTCATGTACCCGATCATTCCTTCATTGAGGCGCTCAAATACGTAGTCGCTTCCCCAAACTTGTTGGCTATAATCATGGATTTTATTCTTTTGTTTTAATGGATTAGCTGGAAAGCTAACCAAAGATAATTTATTTAAAAAACTAAAACTTAAGTTCATACCTGTTCTGATTGAAGAGAAGGCACTTAAAAAAATTGGAAAATAGAAATAATAGTTCAAAAGTCAGTTTGTTTAAGACTCAATTCTGAGATATTAATATTTAATTTATACTAAATGGATCTTCTGTAAGATAAACCATTGATGTCAATATGATGCTGTTTTTTAGGTAAAAGTTCACTATTTTTCATATTATTGACTAGTTTGTTACCTTTAATCTTCAGTATTTCATACAACACCAGATGTTATAGCAGCTATTGTTTTACTATTTACTTAAATTTACAGTACTAGGAACCGCAGATTCAACTGTAAAATCACCGAATTATTGAACAATATTTGGTCAGATATGAGTGTTTTTTTGTTAGAAATATAATATTTTTTTATAAATGTTTTATGTCTTAAGAATGTCGTCTATGTAACTTTTTAAGACAAATAGACTTTAGTCTCCACTCCTGGCTTTTAGGACTATATCTACCTGTTTCAGTAGTAATTCTAGGGTAGAGGAGTTATCTAAAACGACATCTGCATAAGCAACTTTTTCTTCGATAGATAATTGGCTGTTGATCCTGGCTTCTGCCTGTTCTCTATTTAAATGGTTTCTTTGTATCAATCTTTGTAGTTGTTGCTCTTGGGAACAATGCACTACCCAAATTTCTGTAACCAAATCAGTCATTCCCGCTTCAAATAATAGAGGCACTACTAACACCAGTGTTTGTGAGGAAGATTGGGCAATTGCCGTGAGGAAGCGATCGCGCACATAAGGATGAATCAAATCATCTATCCAGTTGCGTTCATCTTGACGATTAAAGATAACTTCGCCTAGCTTTTGGCGGTTTAGGCTACCATCTGGTAGTAAAATTTGTTCGCCGTAACGTTGAGCGATCGCACCCAGAATCGGCGAACCTAAAGATACTGCGTCTCTAGCATAAATATCTGCATCCAAAATCGGCAGGTTATAAGCGCTAGCCAAATAATTTGTGACGGTAGTTTTGCCTGTAGCAATACCGCCAGTTAAGCCGATTATACGTTTTGTCATTTGTCATTTGTCATTTGTCATTTGTTATTCTCGCCTGCTTCCTCATCTAAGAATTGGTTGCCCATGTGATCAGTGCTTGGGTTAAACCGTCTAAAGTATATTCTTCAGCTTCTATGTCCACACGCCCAAATAAAGAATGGCAAGTTTTGGAGGTTTGGGGGCCGATAGAGGCAATACAAACTCCTTCTAAGAATTGGCTAGAATCAGAGTTGTTGGAAAATATATTGTTAGTAAGTTGACAGAAAAATTGTACAGTTTTAGAACTAGCAAAAGTAATCACATCTACCTTGCTGTTTTGGAGAGCTAACTTTGCCGCATCTGGAATACCATTAGGACAACAAGATTGATATGCCGCAACTTCTATCACCTTTGCTCCCTTGAGAGTTAATTCCTGAACCAAAATTTCTCTTCCGCCGCTTTCAACTCTGGGAAATAAAACCTTTTTACCATCCAGTTTCTCTGGAAAATTTTCCACTAAAGAATCGGCAACAAAGTTGGGGGGAATAAAATCTGCTTGAAGAGAGCGTTGTTTAAGACCTTGGGCTGTTTTCTCACCAACGACGGCAATTTTGATGCCAGCTAAGGCACGGGCATCTTTACCTTGGGCGGTTAGCCTTTCAAAAAAGTAGTCTATGCCGTTGGTAGAAGTGAGAATTAACCAGTCGAAGTCAGATAAATGAGCGATCGCATCATCCAAAGCTTCCCAACTGGAAGGTGGGCCGATTTCTAAGGTAGGCATTTCGATGACTGTTGCACCTGATGCGATGAGGCGATCGCTAAATTGACTCGATTGGCCAACTGAACGTGTTACCAAGATTGTTTTACCAGTAAGGGGAAGGGGAGAGAGGGAGAAGTTGCTTGACATAGCAGGGAGGCTAGGAGTTTTGGCTGTAGTTGAATCCTGACAATCTATTTTCTCAGGTTGTAAGTACTTGCGTAGCCCAACAACTTCACCAATCACAATTACCGCCGGAGAAAGGGATAATCCGGTGGTTTGTTCCAAAATATTGCCCAGTTGCGCTGTCCAAATTTGTTGATCGGGAGTTCCTGCCCAACGGATGATTGCAATGGGTGTTAAGTGCGATCGCCCGTGTCGCAGCAGTTTATGTACAATCTCTGGTAGATGTTGCCCTCCCATCAAAATTACCAGTGTCTCTAAGCGTGACAGTGCCTCCCAGTCTAAAACCTCTGGTTCGTGAGCTGTAAATACTGCAAAACAGCGGCTTAAAACTGGATCTGTCAGGGGAATTCCTGCTAACAAAGGTGCTGCAAGGGCTGAGGAAATTCCTGGTACTAGTTCAAAATCACAACCTGATGCTTTCAACGCTTCAATTTCGGAAGCGCAACGCCCAAAAATCAACGGATCACCTGATTTGAGTCGTACAACTTGTTTTCCTTGCAGACAGTGTTTTACCAGTAACTTGTTAATCTCTGCTTGGGTTGTACTGGGTTTGCCACCGCGTTTGCCGACATCTAACTTTAGGCAATTATCTGGTACGCACTGCAATAATTGAGCATCTACTAAAGCATCGTAGACTAACACCTGAGCCGTAGCTAAAAGATTGTAAGCTTTTACTGTTAGGTATGCCGCATCTCCAGGCCCAGCACCTACGAGGTAGACTTTACCTCTGTTATTTGTCATCTGTCATTTGTCATTTGTCCTTTGTCCTTTGTCATTCTTCTCTTGCTCCCCCTGCTCCCTCTGCTCCCCCTGCTTCTTTCCTAGTCCCCAATCCCTTCATTGCGTTAATTTTTGGATTAGCTGATCAACTTGCTCAAGCATCTCCTTGTTTTCCTCTGCTTGGAATAACTCTCTGGCTTTTTTGAAATTGAAAATCGCTTCTTCTAGTTGTCCTTGCCTTCCCAAAGTGACGCCCAAATTATAGTAAGCATAAGCATCGTTGGGTACGAGGCTAATGGCTTTTTTGTAATGTGCGATCGCTTCTTGTGGTTTGCCTTGATCGTCCATCGCATTTGCCAAACCTGTGTAAGCTTGTGCATGTTTCGGATCAAGGCGAATCGCTTGGGTATATTCGGCGATTGCTTCTGTTGGTTTTCCTTGAGCGTATAAAGCACTTGCTAAATTATAGTGAGCGTCTGCATACTTGGGAGCGAAACTTATGGCTTTTTTGTACTGAGCGATCGCTTCTTCTAGTTGCCCTTGAGCGTACAGAGCATTTCCCAAGGCGTTATAAGCGGCTGAATTTGTTGGATTGAAGGCAATGGCTGCTGTATATTCCGCGACGGCTTCTGTTGGTTTTCCTTGAGCATACAAAGCGTTCCCTAAGTAATAGTGAGCGTCTGCATACTTGGGATGGAAGCTGATAGCTTGATTGTATTGGGCGATCGCTTCTTGGAGTTTGCCTTGATCGTACAGAGCATTTCCTAAGTGAAAGTGGGCTTGAGGATACTTAGGGTCAAGGCTGATGGCTTTATTATATTGTGCGATCGCTTCTTGGAGTTTGCCTTGATCGTCGAGAGTATTTCCCAAAGCAATATAAGCTTGGATAAATTTTGGTTCTAGTTCAATTGCTTTCCGAAAAGCTGCCTCTGCTCCTTTTAAATCTCCTTGTGTTTGGAGATTGGCTCCTCGCTCGAAGTTAGCAACTGCGTTTTTGTTCTGAGGAAGTGCTGCTTGATTTGAGTTTGGAATTTTTGATAAAACAACGCCAACATCTTTACCAAAGACAGTATTCCCATTACTCAAACACAAGCAGATAATAGCTGCTACTAGTATATTCTTGTTTTTCAGCATTTTTATTACCTTACCTGCTTGGTTTACATGTAATATTGAGTTCGGCTGGCATCGTAAAAACACTCAACTCTCAGTCCCGCAAACGTGGAACTCGGCGCCCCCTCTGGGGATTAGAGGCAGGGAGCAAAAGCGCAGCTTTATCCGGGTTCTAGCAGGAATTATAAGTTATTAACCCAACTTGATACAAGTTTTGTCTCATGCAACTGTCCATTTGTACAAAATGGATGGTGCTTTATTAGGAGTAAAAAGTTTTTTTTTAGGTAATTTCTGACACTTTTATTTCAAGAAGTTGAGCAATGGCTGCAACTAATTCTTCTGGGTTAAGAGGCTTGGGTAAATGCATCTGAAACCCAGCTTTTAAGGCTTCTTGCTGGTCATCGTTTCTCGCAAAGGCAGTCAAGGCAATTGCTGGAATTTGTCCACCTTGTTCTGGTATCAAATTTCTCACTTGATGTATTAACATATAGCCATCCATATCGGGCATACTAATATCGCTGACCAACACATCTAGCTTTACCTCTGCTAGGGTTTGTAATGCTTCATAAGCGGAAGATACCGCAATAACAAAAGCCCCATCTTGCTCTAATACAAAAGCAACAAAATCTCGTGAATCAGCATCATCATCAACAACTAAAACTCGGATGCCATTCAGAGGTAAGGAGTTAGGAGCTAAAAACGCAGGGTAGTTTTGTTCATCTGTCAAGCTTGGGCTTTCATCTGGCAGAAGTGGTAAGCTCACAGTAAATATTGCCCCTTTACCCTCACCGTGGCTCTCTGCTTTGACGATACCGCCATGCATTTCGATGATATTACGCACAATTGCCAATCCCAGTCCTAATCCACCAAAATTTCTCGTAGAGGTGCTATCCGCTTGACGGAAATAATCAAACACGAATGGCAAAAAGTCAGCGCTAATTCCCTTACCTGTATCGCTAACTACAATTTGAGCATAGCCATCAGCTTGCTCTAATCGCACTTCTACCTTTCCTCCCTTGGGTGTAAATTTGACAGCGTTAGAAAGGAGATTCCAGACAACTTGCTGCAAACGAGTAGAATCGCCCAGAACTTCTCCCACATCCGGTTCAAATGCCGTATTCACATCAATCAACTTTGTTTCTGCCGCTAACTGCATTGTTTCTAATGCCGACAATACCGTAGACTCTAGGTTAATCTTCGTAATATTCAGCGTCAGTTTGCCCTGTAAAATTCTGGAGATATCCAGCAAGTCTTCAATGAGTTGAACCTGTAAAGTGGCATTCCGCTCGATTGTGGCTAGTGCTTCAAATGTCTTTACTTGGTCTAACCTGCGGGTTTGCAACAACTTTGACCAGCCGAGAATTGCATTCAGTGGAGTGCGTAATTCGTGAGAAAGGACGGCTAAAAATTCATCTTTAATTCGATTGGCTGTTTCTGCTTTCGCTCGTGCTATTTGTTCTAATTCCAGTAGGTGCGCCCGTTCTTCAAGTATTTGTTTTTGTTCGTGGATATCTGTACATGTTCCAAACCACTTAACTACAATACCTTGCTCATCTTTGAGTGGTAAACCTCGCGCTAATTGCCAACGATAGGAGCCATCAGAAGCCCGTTTGAAGCGATATTCGTTGTTATATATAGTGCCTTCTTTTACAGCATTAGACCACACCTCATCAGCACTTTGAATATCATCTGGATGCAATGCAGCCAACCAACCAGAACCCAAAGATTGCTCTAATGTTAGCCCAGTGTAGTCACACCAATTTTGATTAAAAAAATCACATTCACCGTTAGGCTTGGTTGTCCATACAAGTTGAGGAATTGCCTCAGCTAAGTAACGGTAGCGTTCTTCGCTTTGTCGAAGAACTTCTAAAATGCGTTGGCGTTCCAGGATTTCTTGTTGTAACTGCTCGTTAGTTTTGGTAATTTCATTGGTGCGAACAGCAACCATTTCTTCCAGATGATTCTGGTATTTTCGCAGTTCCTTCTCTACCCGTAAGCGTTCGGTTATTTGGGTTTGAAGTTCTTGATTTGCTTGTTCTAGTTGAGCGGGGCTAGGAAATGCCAGTGCTTGGGGAACTAGAGACACAAGATTTACTGCTGTAATTAAAGATATTGTGGCAGTTATTGCTTTGACAAACCCCGATAGCCAATAGGTTGGATGCCAAAGTGTCCAAATTTCTATTAAATGCGTGGTGCCGCAAGCTACGATAAATGCACTAAACAACAGAAAAATCCAATCAAAGGGCAAATCCTGCCGCTTACGCACAAAGTAAAATAGTGTAGCTGGAATCGAATAATAAGCTAGTGCTATGAGCGAGTCAGATAATATGTGTAACCAAACTAAATTTGTTTGCCATAGATAGCAGTGCCCATGTGGAATAAATGATCCTGATGTAAAAAAATTAGTCCACAACTCTGATATTATGTCTGACATAAACACTTGATTTGTTTTATCTATAAAATTTACTACTAAATTCCTGTCCTCATTTGATACTATTCTAATACTAAAATATTATTGATATGATGTGTATAATTACTCTACCGTTTAAGGAAACTATAATATGTCTTTAAAAACCAAACAACCTGTTAGTAGCATCGCTGTTTTGCAAAAAGATAAGCTTTTAAAACTCCCAATCTTTTCTCGTCTAAAATCTAAATTAATTCATTGTGGCTATGGTGCTTGTAGCGCATCAGGTTGCAATTGTAAAGGTTATGAAGGGAGTGGTGAAACTTGCGAAAATTGTGGACATAACTACAGCAAACACTGGTAAATTTCAGTAAGAATTCAGGAGTCAGAATGGGCTAAACACCCCGCTATCGCTAACAGGAGTCAGAATAGTTAAAAAATCAGAATAACATTTGATGAATAAACATACTAAACTAATTATTCTAAATTCCTTATAAATTCTGACTTCTGATTCCTGGGTGCTGAATTCTGACAAATTTAAAAATAAAAACCATTCTCATCATAATGATGGGAATGGTAAAAAATTAGGAGACAGAACAGGAAAATTTAATCTCCGCAACTCTCACTCAACTTAAGATTCACTTGACTTAGCACTCATTTTATCTAACAGTTGAGTGATTTTTTTAGCCTTTTCAGGTTGGCGCTGTTTTTGTAATAAATCTTTAGCTTGTAACAGGTTAGTTTTAGCTTCTTCTTCTCGCTCTTGCTGCATGAGAATATTTGCCAGACGCAAGTAAGCATCAGGATTTTTCGGACTGCGGCGAATTACTTCCTGGAATAATTCTGTTGCTTCCTCTACTTGGCCTTGTTGGTTTAAAACATCTCCCAAAAACAAGCGCACCACATCATTAGTAGAGTTGATGGAAATCACCTTGCGAAAAGCTGCTTCTGCACCTTGGTAATCTTTTGCTTGAGCAAGATTGATTCCTTTTTGAAACAAGTCTGAGGTAATCAAAGTTTTCCAAGCGAAATAGCCGAGGATTGACAGACTGAGAACAACTACAAGAGCAGCGATAATAGAACTAGTGGGAAAGGTTTCTAGCATTGTCTAAGCCAAAAGGCAGGCGATAGGAAAAATTAGATATTCCATAAAAAAGAGTTTCCAGATAAATTGGTAGAATTGAGCGATCGCACTTTTATCTTGTAAGTCTACCGTCGAACTCCGCAACCACAGCCAAACCAACAGCCCCAAATGAGTAACTATCAGGAATATGGGATTAATGGAGGCGACGCGTAGCACCCCAACCAGAATGATTCCCAGATAGCAGACAGTTATTACCCAAAGAGACAGATTAAACACAGCTTGGGGCCCAAGTTTGATGGTGAAAGTAGTAATATTGTAGAGGCGATCGCCTTCCATATCGGGGATATCTTTGAAGATAGCGATCGCAAAGGTAAACACCAAAATAAATAACGTCAGCACCCACACCACAGGCGGAATTGTTTGGCTTTGTTGCAACGCCCAACTGTAATGCAGATATAATCCTAAGTTAACAATCGTACCGCGCACCGAAAAAATACACAGCGCCGCCCAAACGGGAAACTGTTTCAAGCGAATTGGCGGCAAAGAATAAGCAGTACCAATGGCCAAACTAATAGCCACCATACCCAATAAAAACGGCCCAGTTAGCCATGCCACAACTAGCGCCAAAATCCCAGTAAAGGCAACAATTAATTGCCCAGTTTGCTGGGAAAACTCACCAGATGCCAATGGTAAATGAGGCTTATTAATCTTGTCAATTTCCACATCTTCTAATTGATTCAGCCCCACAATGTAGACATTGCCACACAGACAAGCAATCCATGCGCCGAAGACAGGGAGTAGAGAACTTGTAGAGACGCGATTCATCGCGTCTGTAGAGATATGATTAATTGCATCTGTACTAATGGCAATGGCAATTAAATATAAACCTAAAACACTTAGACTTGTACCAATAATTGTATGAGGGCGAGAGAATTTCCAGAAAGCATATAACCAATTGAAAGATGATGGAACAGGGTTGCCTGGTAAAGGGCTGTTTTGAGAACTTTGGCTCATGAGTAGCTTAGATACAGTATTCTGGCTTGTTGTTAATCATTGTCACAGAATTTGGTCATTTGTCATTTGTCATTTGTCATTGGTCATTGGTCATTGGTCATTGGTCATTGGTCATTTGTCATTGGGCAAAACAGTTCCGAGTGCTGAGTGAAGAGTTAGGAGTTACGAATTCTCCCCCTGCCTCATCTCCCTCATCTCCCTTATCTCCCTTATCTCTCTCATTGCCCCATTCCTTCAGACTGTGCGTAGGCATAGCCCGTCGTAGACATCGCATTTACCAGTGGGAATCATAACAAACAGATTGACCTGAGTAAATAACCAATGGCTTACCAAAACATTACTGGGTTCCTCCTGCCTCCTGCCTCCTGCCTCCTGAACGCCTCCCTTTCTTCAAATGACTCTCGATAGATCCAATAACAACCAAAGGGCAAAAAGAATCATGTTGGATTTGCTGATTCAAAACGGGTTAATTTTCGATGGCTTAGGCTCTCCAGCTATTCGCAGAGATATCGGCATTCAAAACGGCCGCATTGTCACCCTTGCACCCTCCTTAACTACCCCAGCGCGTGAAGTGGTTGATGCTTCTGGGTTATGGGTGACACCTGGATTTATAGATATTCATACTCATTACGATTTAGAGTTAGAAATTGCACCAGGATTGAGCGAATCAGTGCGTCATGGTGTTACCTGCGTGGTTATTGGTAACTGTAGCTTGTCTGTTGCGATCGCCCAACCCCAAATCCTGGCTGATATTTTTCAGAGGGTAGAGACACTTTCCCATCGGCTGATTGCAAAATGGTTGAAAAAATCGGTTTCCTGGCAGACACCAGCAGAATATTTACAGCATTTGCAACAGTTACCCCTTGGCCCCAATGTTGCCCCAATGTTTGGACACAGTGCCTTACGCGCTCATGTGATGGGATTAGAACGCAGCTTAACCGTTCAGCCGACAAAATTTGAACTAAAACTGATGCAGCACATAGCCAGAGATGCAATAGATGCTGGCTTTATTGGCATTTCTATTGATATGTTTCCCTGGCATCGGATGAGTGGAGAATGGCAAGGCTGCACAATTCCTTCTCAACACGCCAAATTTAAAGAATATGCAATGTTGGCAGATTTATGTCGGCGGTGCGATCGCGTTTTTCAAGTCACACCCAATTTACAACGACTTGCTTCCTTTGTAGATATTCTGCGGATGGGTTCAGGGATTGGACAAAAACCACTGCGGCTAACTGTCCTCTCAGCCTTAGATGCCGTACACGATCGCAAACTATGGCGAATATTTTCCCCCCTACTTTTTATTTGGAATCGGCTTCTAAATGGTAATGTGCGCTTTCAAACCCTAACCGAACCCTTCACCATTTACTCTGATGGATCTGTGACTCCCTTATTTGAAGAATTCTCCACAGGCGCACAACTTAATGGCTGTCAGTCACGAGAAGAAAGACAACAACTATGGGCATCGGAAATATTTCGTCGTCAGTTTCGCCAAGAATGGCTCAGTAAAAGGCGTAAATCATTCCATCGCCGATTAGATTTGATGGAAGTTATTCACTGTCCCGAAGCAAATTGGCAAGGGTTAAATTTTGCAGAAATTGCTCATCAAAACCAACAAGAACCAGTAGATTTATTTATCCACGCATTACAAAAATACGATACAGATTTACGCTGGGTGGCGACAGGAGCGAACGATCGCCTAAAACCCCGTTTAGCGATGATGCAGCATCCTCATATTTTGCCTGGTTTTACCGATGCTGGCGCTCACGTCCGTAACCTGGGCTACTATGATGGAGCTTTGTCTTTGCTCAAACAAGCAGTTGCAACAAAGTTCCTTTCACCTGAAGCTGCGATTTACCGCGTTACGGGAGAACCTGCTCGTTGGTTTCGTCTTGATACGGGAGTTCTAAAAGTTGGTGCTCAAGCCGATATAGTTTTACTTGATCCCAATGCTTTAAATCAGCCAATTAGCCCGCAAGTGCAGATATCAGATCCAGTTTTAGATGGTGAACCTCGAATGGTTAAGCGCGGTTCGGATGAGATTGTGCAAGGGGTTTATATTAATGGGATTCAGGTTGTTTGTCGAGGTAAGGTGAGGGATATTTTGGGGCGTGAAAAGTTGGGAAGTGTTTTGTCACCATTTACTTAAAGAGTATTTCGCGGCGTTCAATCGGGGAAGTAAATTCACGAATAATATTCCAAATTCCGTCATATTCATCTCCAATACAGGTCAGTATAGGAGCCATAATTTTGTTAAATTTTATTGAGGTTTCATAGCTATATCTTCGGGTAGAAGGAAAACAATATTGTAATTTCTAAGCTAGTTATGAAGTTTTCTGATGGATGAAATTATGCTGAACATTATTGCTTGGATAATCCTGGGTTTGATTGCTGGAGCTATAGCGAAAGCTATTTATCCTGGTCGTCAAGGTGGTGGAATGGTTTCAACGATGATTTTAGGTATCGTCGGTGCTGTAATTGGGGGAATTTTAGTTACTCTCTTAGAGACAGGAAGATTTCAATTAACTGCTGCAACCCTCAGTATCCCCGGTGTAATTGTTGCCGTCATTGGCGCAATAATTGCTATCTTTCTATGGAACTTATTAGCTGGGCGTACCAGTTATTAGTTGAATTAAATTGTAGGAAAATCATGTTTAGGGCCAAGTTGTTCGTGATTAACCATTTCAGATTCTACGCCAATATAACAAAAACTCCACTTTCTAAAAGTTAGTGGAGTAATTAATGTAAGGCTATTAGTAATGAATCATGGTTAGTAGTGCTATTTGCACTGCAAAAGCTCAATTAGTCTAAAGCTTTCTTAAGTTCGTCTTTAATGTTTTCTACAGTGTGAGTAACTTGGGCTTCAGCTTGCTTTGCTTGTCCTTCGGCTTTATCTTGTGGATTACCGGTTATTTCACCCACAACCTCTTGAATTTTTCCTTCAATATTTTTTGCAGTAGCTTCTACTCTTTTTTCGGCACTCATGGTTTTATTTCCAGCTTGTAGTTGATTCAGCTATTACATAAATTAACAACAGAGTATTGTTTTTAACTTCCATCAACCGATAGAATAATTTGGTAGATTATGTATCTTAAGATAGATACAAGACGCTACATGAGTACGCAAGTAAAAAAATATGAAAAAAATATTAATATATAGCAATCCTAAATGAGTTGTGAAAATGTGCGATGTCCAGATCCCCGACTTCTTCGAGAAGTCGGGGATCTAATTTTTCACGAA
>NZ_JBDNJQ010000152.1:0-20423 GCF_051172895.1 Nostoc sp. CALU 1950
TGACCGCGCCATTGAACTTAACCCCAAATATGACTGGGCGATCGCAAGTCGCGGTCAAACTTACCAATCAATGAAGCGTTACGCAAAAGCCCTAGAAGATTTTGACCGTGCGATTGAACTTAACCCCAAATCCTGGTCGATTGCATGTCGCGGTGAAACTTACCTAATGCTAAAGCTATATAATGAGGCTCTTGTAGATTTCAACCGTGCTATTAACTTAGATTCTGACAGTAATTGGAAATTGTATAATCGCGCTTTAACTTACCTAGCTCTTAACCAACCAGATAAAGCACGGGCTGATTTACTGCTTGCCATCAAGCTTGCTAAAGAAGATTACGAAAAAGATGCTAAAGACTGGAATAATGCCTTTAACTTAGCCCTTTACTATTTAGCTGCTCAATATAATCAACCAGCAGAGCAGTTATATCGCTATGTTTTATCTCAAGGTGCATCCTTAGAGCGTGTCCATGCAGCTATCCAAGACCTAAATGACTTTTTAACTATCTTCCCTGACCATGTGCAGGCTACATCCATGCGACAGTTGTTGCAGTCTTCTCTGACTTAGGTCATGTAATTTCCAACCTACCCGCCAGAAAACCCACAAGTCCCAACAACCGCCTGAGAATCAATTCCCTCTCTTACACCTAAAGTCTTCTAAACAAAACTAGAAAAGGGTTTCAGTCCACTTGAGTGGACTTGCGCTATGAGCCTGAGATTTCAATCTCTGGCGGACAAACGGGTAAGCGCAAAATCCGAGCTAACTTGCCTTCGGGAGACTGGCGGCTCAACCCAATTGCCTACAAACATTAAGCGATGCCTGCGGCGGGCTACGCCTACGCAACTACTACTTTGCCTTGCTTATGACAAACCGTAGGCGATCGCTAAACCCAATTGCCTACAAATATTAAGCGATCGCAACTACTACTTTGTCTTGCTTATGACAAACCGTAGGCGATCGCTTAATTTAAAACTCTTGCAAATACTGGGCAAAAGTCTAATGCCGAGTATTAATTAATGGAACACACTTGAGAAGATATTATTAAGCTTTCTCATTGAAATGTCAAGATTTCGCGAAGTAGGTGGGTGGAAAAATCCACAACTATGTCATTGCGAGTGAAACGTACTTCTGCAAAAAAGCAAGCTACGCAAAGGGTTTCGCCGAAAAGCAATCACCAAGATTTCAACGAAGTTACATTTTGTTGCATAGTCAAGTTTATTCATCCTTACCTACTGACATCAGCAAAGCTTGCTATTATATACCGCCACTTCCCTTAAATTCTCAGGCTGCGCTGATAAACTCTTGTCACCAAAATGCTGATTCATCAGTGCGGGGATTTGTGCAGCTTGAATTCGGCTATGGCGCGTTTTATCTGGCATAACTAGGTTTGGCCCAGCTTTACAGTTTTTCATACAACCAGTGCCCTTGATTGTAACTTGGTCTTCTAAACCGCGATCGCTTAAAGCCGCCTCCAACGCCTGACAAACTGCTTTACCACCGCGTTTCATGCAATCAGACTTTTGACACACCAAAATCGTGGCTTTAGTCTTAGCTGGTTTTACCTTGACATTATCAATTGATGGAGGTTCTTGTGGTGCAGCGATGGTTTGAACAGCCGCCATGTCAGAACGCGCCGCCATCACACGTTCAGCTTTCAGTGTAACTTTGTCTTTTTTTATATCGTATTCTTTATAACCAACAACTTGTAGCCAAGTACCTGCTGGTAGCCGCAAGTCAAAAGCAGCCCGTAAATGTTTAGCGAGTTTAACGTAACATTCACCCTCATGAGTACCCAGCAATAAACCCTTCAGCTTATAGCCATCTTTAATAACAAAATTTATAAACCTGCCTTCAAGACAAAATTGTGATATTTCCATATTGTGAGATGCACCCATTTTTTAACCTCCTTTTAACTAATACAAGCTATCAAGCGAGATATTCTCAGCAGCCAAAGATTAGAACTGTTAGTAGCGGTTTTTCCAGCAGCGCTCAAGAGTCCAAATCTGGTCTTGACGGGAAGCTGTTAATCGCCGGATCACACTCCAAAGTTGAACAGCTGTCATAGGAGAGCCAATTTCAACTTCTAATGGCTGGTTAGCCTTACAACTACAGGGAATTTCTAACTCCTTTAGGCGTTGATAGACTTGCCAGCGGTCTGCCCAATTCACCTCTACAAGGTGGTTGCTTTCTAATTCTGAACTAAACGATTTCAAGAAAATTGCCCTCAAAGTGCAACAAACTTGCAGTAACTACCGCGATTTAACTTTCTGCTTTTTGAAAGTCTTAGGAGTCTAACCTCTTAAAACCAGCATACCTTAAGTGCAAACAATTCTCATTAATTTTGGAAAAAAAATCAAACTTTTACACCTATCCCATATTCAGAGGGGGAAGAAGCAGAGGTGCAGGGAGCAGGGAGCAGAGGGGAAAGAGGTAATTTTTATTTTTTATTCTCTCCCTTGTCCCTTGCATCCTGACCCCTGCTCCCTTGCTTCTTCACCACTCCCCGCTCCTGTTGGAAAATATGCATATTTATACTGGGATGTCAATATTAATGAGATATTTATGCAACTTCATGGGTGTGTCATCATTCAGCAAACAATAAACTTGAGACTTTTTGTAAGTAAAAATACAAAATCTTGTGATGGCAAATTGGCTTGCTCTTATTATTAAAATGTTAATATGTTAAAAATAAGCAGTTAAAATCTATAACTGTTGAAAAGAGAGGAACACAATGTCTGAAACGCAAACTTTGTTACGCAATTTTGGTCATGTATATGACAATCCTGTGTTACTGGATCACAGCGTAACTGCTCCAGTTACAGAAGGATTCAACGTTATATTAGCTAGTTTCCAGGCACTGTACTTGCAGTACCAAAAGCATCATTTTGTAGTTGAAGGCTCAGAATTTTACTCTCTGCATGAGTTTTTTAACGAAAGCTACAACCAAGTACAAGACCACATCCATGAAATTGGAGAACGTTTGGATGGATTGGGTGGTGTGCCAGTAGCTACCTTCAGCAAATTAGCAGAATTAACTGTTTTTGAGCAAGAGTCTGAAGGCGTATATTCTTCTCGCCAAATGGTGGAAAATGACCTCGCTGCCGAACAAGCAATCATTGGCGTAATTCGTCGTCAAGCTGCTCAGGCAGAGAGTTTAGGCGATCGGGGCACACGCTATCTGTACGAAAAGATTTTGTTGAAAACTGAGGAACGTGCATATCATTTGTCCCACTTCCTCGCCAAAGACAGCTTAACTTTAGGATTTGTCCAAGCTGCTCAGAGCTAAAACTCTCATAATCTAGATTTTTCTACCTAGACTGAAAGAAAAAGTTGGCAGCACCAACTCTTAAAATATTATTAAAAGTGGCAGAGAATGGTATCCCTATTTCTCTGCCATTTTTAATCTAAGTAAACATATTTATATAATATTTAATATTGAAAACCTTTAGCAATTAGCTAGTTAAGATAGATTTTTATCTAAGTAATCTATTTGTGCTGAATAAGTAAATAGATATATGCCAAAATAAATCACCAGTTGTTGAAAAATATCATCAGCTTAAATAATAAATATTTGCAAAAGCTTTAAAAATTTGAGCATCACAATTAAATAAAATTAGAAATACAAAATAATTGTTGGGCATTGGGCATGGGTCATTGGGAAAAGACAAGGAAGAAAGTTGTTCAATAATTCTCCCTTGTCCCCCTCATCTCCTTCATCTCCCTCATCTCCCCCTGCCTCCCCTGCTCCCCTGCTCCCCTGCTCCCCTGCTTCTCCCCCACTCCCCTCTTTGTCATCAAACTTAGAAAACTTAATAATAAAAAGCACGACAGGGGGTAAAGACCCTTAAAATAATCAGGATTTGTATTCTCGTACTCCAAGGCAACGACTATGCCCCGCCGTGATGACCTCCGGAAGATTCTACTGTTAGGCTCTGGTCCAATTGTGATTGGACAAGCCTGTGAGTTTGACTACTCTGGCACTCAAGCCTGCAAAGCGCTCCGAGAAGAAGGCTATGAAGTGGTTTTGGTCAACTCCAACCCTGCAACGATTATGACCGACCCGGAAACGGCCGATCGCACTTACATTGAGCCGCTGACACCGGAATTGGTCGAAAAAGTCATCGAGAAAGAACGCCCCGATGCTTTACTACCAACGATGGGAGGGCAAACCGCCCTCAACCTCGCCGTTGCTTTAGCCAAAAATGGGGTGTTGGAAAAATACGGCGTTGAGTTAATCGGCGCTAAACTACCAGCCATCGAAAAAGCCGAAGATCGAAAACTTTTTGGTGAGGCAATGGCAAGGATTGGGGTAGCTGTGTGTCCCAGCGACACAGCCGAAACTTTGGAAGAAGCCAAAGCTGTTGCCCGCCAAATTGGTAGTTATCCCCTAATTATTCGTCCAGCTTTCACAATGGGTGGAAGCGGCGGCGGTATTGCCTATAACCAAGAAGAATTTGAAGAAATGGCACAGGTAGGTATAGATGCCAGCCCTGTTTCGCAAATTCTGATTGACCAGTCTTTACTCGGCTGGAAAGAATATGAGCTTGAAGTGATGCGTGACTTGGCAGATAACGTGGTGATTATCTGTTCTATCGAAAACCTTGACCCTATGGGCATTCACACCGGGGACTCAATTACCGTCGCTCCCGCGCAAACCCTCACTGATAAAGAATATCAAAGGCTGCGGGATATGGCAATTAAAATCATCCGCGAGATCGGTGTGGAAACTGGCGGTTCTAATATCCAGTTTGCCGTCAATCCGCTGAATGGTGATGTAGTTGTAATTGAGATGAACCCCCGCGTTTCCCGCAGTTCGGCTTTATCTTCCAAAGCTACGGGTTTCCCCATCGCCAAAATGGCAGCAAAGCTAGCTGTGGGCTACACCTTGGATGAAATTAAAAATGACATCACCAAGAAAACTCCCGCATCCTTTGAGCCGACAATTGACTATGTGGTGACAAAAATTCCCCGCTTCGCCTTTGAAAAGTTCCCCGGTTCTGACCCAGTGCTGACAACCCAAATGAAGTCTGTCGGGGAAGCAATGGCTATTGGGCGCACTTTCAACGAATCCTTTCAAAAGGCACTGCGATCGCTAGAAACAGGACGCGCTGGTTGGGGTTGCGATAAAGCCGAAAAATTACCCAGTGGTGAACAAATCCGCGCCCAACTGCGGACACCTAACCCCGATCGCATTTTTGCCGTGCGTCATGCCTTGCAGCAAGGGATGACCATTGAGGAAATCTACGAACTCACTGGTATTGACCGATGGTTCTTGGATAAATTGCAACAACTGCTAGATGTCGAGAAATTCCTCAAGCGGACACCTTTACAGCAATTGACAAAAGAGCAACTCTATGAAGTGAAGCGGGACGGATATAGCGATCGCCAAATTGCTTATGCCACCAAAACCACCGAAGATGAAGTTCGCGCTTACCGCAAGTCACTAGGGATTATCCCAGTTTACAAAACCGTAGATACCTGCGCCGCTGAGTTTGAAGCCTTTACGCCCTACTACTATTCTACCTACGAACAAGAAACAGAGGTTTTGCCAGCAACCAAGCCCAAAGTCTTGATTTTGGGTGGTGGCCCCAACCGCATTGGACAGGGAATTGAGTTTGACTATTGTTGTTGTCATGCCGCTTATGCCTTGAAGGATGCGGGGTATGAGACGATTATGGTCAACTCGAACCCAGAGACAGTTTCGACAGATTACGATACTAGCGATCGCCTTTACTTTGAGCCTTTAACAAAAGAAGATGTCCTTAACATCATCGAAACTGAAAATCCAGTTGGGGTAATTATCCAGTTTGGCGGACAAACACCGCTAAAGTTGGCTATCCCATTACAAGAGTTTCTTACCAATAACACTTCTGGACTCCTGACTAAAATTTGGGGTACATCGCCAGATTCCATCGACATGGCGGAAAACCGGGAACGGTTTGAAAAGATTCTCCAACAGTTAAATATTGCCCAACCGCCTAATGGTATTGCGCGAAGTTACGAAGATGCACTGATTGTTGCTAAACGCATTGGCTATCCGGTGGTGGTGCGTCCTAGCTATGTGTTGGGAGGACGGGCGATGGAAATCGTTTATTCTGATGCTGAGTTGGAACGCTACATGAGCTTTGCGGTACTCATAGAACCAGAACATCCGATTTTGATTGATAAGTTTTTGGAAAACGCGATTGAAGTCGATGTAGATGCGATCGCCGATCATACAGGACGGGTAGTGATTGGTGGCATCATGGAACACATCGAGCAAGCAGGAATTCACTCAGGAGATTCTGCTTGTTCCTTACCTTCCATTTCCCTATCACCAGCAGTTCTCAATCAAATTCGCACGTGGACAGTGCAGCTAGCGCAAGCTTTGTCAGTCGTGGGGTTGATGAATATCCAATTTGCCGTTATCGGCGCAAGCAGCTATTCTCCCCAAGTTTACATTCTGGAAGCTAATCCCCGTGCATCACGCACAGTGCCTTTTGTATCTAAAGCAACGGGCGTACAGTTAGCAAAATTAGCATCCTTAATCATGTCGGGGAAAACCTTAGAGGAGCTAAATTTCACAGAAGAAATCATCCCCACACATATTGCAGTAAAAGAAGCTGTATTACCCTTTAATAAATTCCCAGGAACTGATACAATATTGGGCCCAGAAATGAGATCCACTGGTGAGGTGATGGGGATTGATAGCGACTTTGGCCGGGCCTTTGCCAAAGCGGAATTGGGTGCTGGGGAGCGTTTACCACTGACGGGAACTGTATTTGTATCAATGAGCGATCGCGATAAAGCTGCTGCAAGTGGTGTGGTGAAGGAATTTATCGATTTGGGCTTTACAGTGATGGCTACCCTTGGTACACGCCGAGTTCTTCTGGAACAGGGGCTAAATATTGAATTAGTCTTAAAACTCCATGAAGGTCGTCCCCACGTCTTAGATGCAATCAAAAACCAAAAAATCCAACTTATTATCAACACACCTTCCGGGGAAGAAGCTCAGACTGATGCTAGGTTAATCCGCCGCACAGCCTTAGCTTATAAAATTCCCATCATTACTACCATTGCGGGTGCAAAAGCTACCGTCGCCGCCATCCGTTCCTTACAAAATACGACTTTGGACGTAAAAACCATTCAAGAGTACTGCGCGATTGTGAGGGACTAGGGATTGGGGACTAGGGACTGGGGACTAGGGACTAGGGACTAGAACAAAGTTTTTCAAATACTCAGTACCCAATCACCAGTCCCCAATCACCAGTCCCCAGTCCCCAGTCCCAAGAAAATTAAGTAATTGTTATAAGAGAATGACTATAGTTCTCATTGAGATACTTTAACAAATATGAGGAAAATTATTTTAACTAGATAATTTCTTAAATTGACTTTTAGTCAGCCTTAAGATAGAGGGCCACGTTGCATGAACTGGAACAACCAGGAAATTTAATGTCGCCATCTAGCCAAAACATTCTCATAAATGTTACAATTATTAACAAGGCTCCCATAGAAAAATGTTTAAAAAGCGACCTTTTATCTAACTGTAGATACTTGTGAAAAATAGGAAATAACTGTAGTTTTAGCAGTTAAGAAGCCTAAATTTGATTATTATGAGCAGCCGAGTTTCTCGGGCGCGTAAGTTGCAAACCATAGCATGGGTTCCCAGTCAGACTGGGTAGCACCCTAATAAATAAAGCATCTATCCGTTAATGACCCTACCGCCAACCCCATCATTACCAAAGAGTAGCGCCATGAAGACCGCTCAGACAGCCACAGACCTCGTGCGGACTTACCTGCGTGAGATTGGCCGTGTGCCACTCTTAACCCACGAGGAAGAGATTTTCTATGGTAAACAAGTGCAACGTTCTTGCGCTTTGCACGAATCAAGGGAAAGTCTTGCCACCCAGCTAGACCGTCAACCGACTCTAGAAGAGTGGGCCAAAGCGACAAACCTAGAACCAACAGAATTGAACGAAGCGATCGCAGATGGCGAAATTGCCAAGCGCAAGATGGTAGAAGCCAATTTGCGGCTGGTAGTGTCCGTTGCTAAAAAATACATCAAGCGCAACGTCGATTTACTGGACTTGATCCAAGAAGGTAGTATTGGTATGCAACGGGGTGTAGAAAAGTTTGACCCTACCAAAGGGTATAGATTTTCTACTTATGCCTATTGGTGGATTCGGCAAGCTATAACTCGTGCGATTGCCGAAAAAGCCCGCACCATTCGGCTGCCGATCCATATTACTGAAAAATTAAATAAGATTAAAAAAGCACAGCGTCAATTGTCTCAAAAATTAGGACGCGCTCCTACAGCTGGTGAGCTAGCTGAAGAATTGGAATTGACCCCCAAACAAGTCCGAGAGTATCTAGAAAAAGCACGTTTGCCCCTTTCCTTGGATTTGCGGCTGGGTGATAACTACGACACCGAACTTGGAGAAATGCTGGAAGATCCAGGAGCATCTCCCGAAGAGTTTGTCATGCAATCTTCCCTATCTTATGACTTAGACCGCCTGATGGGTGATCTCACGCCACAACAAAGGGAAGTAATCACGCTACGCTTTGGCTTAACTGATGGGCAAGCGCTTACTCTGGCTAGAATTGGCGAAATACTAAACATCAGCCGAGAACGAGTTAGGCAAATTGAGCGCGAAGCCTTAACCAAACTTCGCAAATCTAAAGCCAACATGGATGAATATTTGGCAAGTTAGTCATTAGTCATTAGTCCTTTGTTATTAGTTATTTACAAAGGACGAGTGACCAATCACTAATGACAGATGGGTGAGAAAATACGCTGACTTTGGTACGGTTACACCTACTTCCACTCTTAAGCTAGGCTGTTACATTAGTTGACAGGAAGACAAAATAACTAAGTCAAATCCAAAACAGGCATTTAATATTCAAATCACAAGCACCGCAGCCAGTAGTGGTAGTTAAGGAGCTAAAAAATGAGTAACCCATCCAATCGTGTCTCAGAGTTTTTTAATAGCGAATCAGAAACTAACGATTTACTATGGCAGTACGTTAAATCGTTGAGTCCAGAGACAGTTACCCAGCTATCTAAACCCACATCTGCCGAAGTCTTTCAGGTGATGGAACGGAATATTACAGGACTATTGGGTAATTTACCTTCAGAACACTTTGGCATCACCGTAAGCACCAGTCGGGAAAGTCTAGGTCGGCTCCTGGCTTCTGCTATGATTAGTGGTTATTTCTTACGTAACGCTGAACAGAGAATGAATTTTGAAATCGCCCTACAAGGGGCTGAAACCAACAACAGCGAAATTGACTAGAAATGTAAAATTTGGGAAATTTATTTAATATTATTGGGCTGTATAGCTCATCACAATCGCGGCGATAGGAATTGAAAATAAGCCTCTGTGAAATCTTCGCCGCTAATTCCCAATCATGCATCAACTAATTTTTTTAATATCCAAAATAGTTACAAATTGAGGTTGAAGTTTAAACCATAGGCGCTTCTCTACGAGACGCTAGGCGAACGCCTTCCTACAGGGTAGGAATGCAGAGGCTAACGCGGAGTTTATAAATGATTAAGATACATTTGTGGATAAACTAACAGCAGTAGACTAACTTCGCAATAAATCTAAACTCGGCAGAGTTACAACTAGTCTGCCGAGTTTTGTTATTAGTCAAGATTCAGGAATTCTTCCTCTACTCCCCACTCCCAATTTACCCAATCAACTATGAGTGAAACCAGTTCTTTCCCACCCCACAAAATTATTGGTGTTGCAGTAATTTGGAATGACCAAAAGCAAATTTTAATTGATCGCCGTCGTCCAGAGGGAGCGATGGGTGGTTTGTGGGAATTTCCTGGTGGTAAAATTGAGCCTGGTGAAACTATCCAAGAATGTATTCAACGGGAAATTTCTGAAGAACTGGGAATAGTAATTGAAGTGGGAGAGCATCTGATTACTATTGACCACAGCTATACAAACTTGCGTGTTACCCTCACAGTACATCACTGCCGCCATCTTACAGGTGTTCCCCAACCTTTGGAATCCGACGAAATTCGCTGGGTAACTTTGGAAGAACTGGAGCAGTTTACTTTTCCGAAAGCAAATACTCAAATTATTGCTGTCTTAAAAGGGACTAGGGACTAGGGACTGGGGACTGGGGGAACAAAAAATAATCAATGACCAATGACTAATGACTAATCCCGTAACAATCTATTAATTGCATCAGGTTGAGTCCCGCAATTTTCTACAATAGGCGCAGGGACTTTGATTAAAGTTATCAGTAAATAAATGCCTAAAACCGTTGCCGATGTGATGAGCCGCGATCCGATTGTCGTCCACGCGGAAACTCCACTAAAGGAAGCTATCCAAATTCTCGCAGAACGCCACATCAGCGGGCTACCTGTTGTGGATGATGTCGGGAAATTGGTTGGTATTATCTCAGAAACCGATTTGATGTGGCAAGAAACTGGTGTTACTCCACCGGCGTACATTATGTTTCTTGATAGTGTTATCTATTTAAAAAACCCTGCTACCTATGAACGTGATTTGCACAAGGCACTAGGGCAAACTGTTGGGGAGGTGATGAGTAAAAACCCGATCGCTATTTCCCCTGATAAAACTTTAAAAGAAGCAGCTACAATCATGCACGATCGCAGCGTTCACCGCTTGCCAGTACTTGAGGGCACGGGTCAAGTGATTGGTATCCTCACTCGTGGTGATATTATTCGGGCTATGGCTGCTAGTCAAGATTAGTCAGTTGTCATTAGTCATTAGTCATTAGTCATTGGTCATTTGTCAAGAGTTTTTAACACTTAACTGTTGACTTTTGACTGTTTTTTATACATTTGAAAATCAAGGATAACTAAATGAGTATTACTCCGGAGTCTGTTAAGCAATTGCTCAGTTCTGAGGATTTAGGCGATCGCTTACGTGCAGTAAATCAAATTCGCCAACTGGAACCTGCCATTGGCTTTGAATTAATTCAAAGTGCTATTGGCGATCGCAATTCCCGTGTCCGTTACTCAGCGGTGAGTCAAATGGATACACTGGGAACGCAGGATTTACAGTTATCCTTGGATATCTTGCGCGATCGCTTGCTTAATGACTCCGAAGTAGATGTACAAGCAGCAGCAGCAGACTGTTTGGGCGCTCTGAAGTTACGTGAAGCTTTTGAAGATTTGCAGCAACTTTATCATACAACCAGTGAATGGCTCATACAATTCAGTATCATTGCTACATTAGGAGAGTTAGGCGATCCACGAGCTTTTGAACTACTCAAAGAGGCACTCTCATCAGAAAACGAATTAGTCCAAACTGCTGCTATTAGTTCTTTGGGGGACTTGGGAGATATACAAGCAGTTCCGCTGTTGGCTCCCTATGCTACCAATCCAGATTGGCAAATTCGTTATAGACTTGTACAAGCCTTGGCTCGTTTGGGTAATGCAGAAGCCAAATCTATCTTAGAAACTTTGGCTAATGATGAAGTAGATGCGATCGCACTTGAAGCCAAAAATTCTTTGCAATCAGTTTAAGTCTATTTCAGGTTAAGAAAATTCACCTTTAATATAGGTTTATCCGACAGTATAAATAAATTCGACCTGGTTGGTAAATTTTGCATTCCAACCAGATCGAATCGATAAATTAGAGTTACTTTTAGTTGCTAAAAGTAACTTTTTTATATTCAGGATAGGTCTATTTAACGAAACTTTTGCGGCGGCGAGACATAACCATTACTCCACCTACTGCACCCAAGCCTAATAAAGCCGCTGGTTCAGGAACAGTGGCAAATGTACCACCAGAAAAACTTAAATTACTAATTGAACCACCACCAGTGAGTATTGTATTTAGGCTAGCAACACTCGTATTGTTGACTTGGAAAGTTAAGTTTCCTCCTCCATTAGATATTTCCCCAGTTGCACTGGTAAAGAATCCGAAAAGTGCAACATCTATACCAACGTTAAGACCACTTTCATTTAGCTTGTAGCTAGAAGATGTCAAAGTAAAAGTATTCAATCCATCTGTTATTGAACTAGTATCTGTTCCAGGTAAAATGAAACCAGGATAAGTAAGATAGCCAAAATCAATAAATGGATTATCTGCAACTTTTGATGAAAATGAGATAATGTTACCTATGTTACCTGAGTTAAACGCTGAAAAGTTTCCTGTTGTAGAATCAATTCCAATTGGAGTGATTGGCTGAGGAGTAAAAGTTAGCGCATCTTGAGAAAATGTGATTTGGCTACCACCAGAGGGAGCAGTAAAGCCACCCTTAAACTGAATCTCACCAATGAGTGCAGCAGCTTGTGCAGAACCAGCAGAGGTAAACAACCCAACAGTAGCGAAGGGAAGTGCAGCAGTAATAGCTAAAGTTGCATTTAGTAATGTAGATTTAAAACCAATCATTGTTGTTTGAGGCTCCTAGTAATAACCGTAAGTCAGAGTAATTTCTTTACTTTTAATCTCAGTAATTTTTGAAAAATACTGTCAGTGAAAGCAAAAATTGCGTAATGCATTTCTTATCTCCATAAAATCACATAGACTTAGAGCCTGCAATATTTACTGAGTGGTCTTCATCACATCTTCAACGCATTACTATCCTTCATGAAATCTTAATTCCTTATATATCTGTGCTTTGTATATCTTTCATTTAAAAAGCTTTAAATTGTTGGCAATAGCTCTGACTTGAAGAAAAGCAATTTACGTATAATAAGGTCAAAGTGCTTTTTAATACTTTAAGTTGCTCAACTATTTTTGAGATAAATCGAGTATGAAGTGTATCTATTGTTTTCATTTACTAATCTTTCGTAAAACGGTTCGTCTCGGAGAATAAATGAAAGGAACCGCTGCATTTATTTAGTAGGACTTACGCAAAACTACATACGGTAGGGGCAATTCATGAATTGCCCCTACCGTCAAATCAGGGTTTTGGCTATTGTTTGCGTAAGTCCTATTTAGTATGGATAGTCTTTGTCTCAAATTGAATATTTGTAACACTTAGCTAAGTGCTAACTATTACCGCTGTTTTCAAAGGTGTCAGACCTTTGAAATGTTAAGAACCAAATACCTGTGGCCAAGTTGTCACAACGAAAACTACAACTGCTGCGATCGCTAACAACCCTTGAATCAAATTTCCAATCAAAGATCCGACTACAATTCCTATACCTGCTTTAACCGCCAACCCAAATTCACGACGGTAAAGATACTCACCAATAATTGCTCCCAAAAGTGGGCCTAGTAAAATTCCTAATAGTGGCCCCCCAAAAGGCAAAGTTGGTAACAGTCCCAAAAATCCCACCACCAAACCAACAATTGCGCCAATTTGCCCCCACTTACTAGCTCCAGCTTGTTTTGCTCCCACATAGCTAGCTAAAAAATCCACTCCAACACTGAGGAATAAAACGACAATTGTCACAATTAGGGGAATCTTGATAGCTGCAAAGGAACTACTAACGATTCCCCAAACGATAATTGCAATTAAAATTAAGCTGCTACCGGGAATGGCTGGAACTACAGCACCAATAATACCCACAACCATTACAGCAACTAATAACCAATAAATAATTTGCATAGATCAATTGTAAATTTCCAAATTTCCCAGTAGGGGCGCACATCTGTAGGCACTTCTGACTTTTCACGGGATCTGGAAAACCTCTTTCTAAATCTCTCTCCTACAAGGAGAGATACTTTGAATTTTCCCCCTTCCCGACACGGGAAGGGGGCTAGGGGGTTAGGTCTTTCATGGGCTTTTCCACATGACGTGAAAAGTCAGGTAGGCACTTACTGTATATTCTATCTTGGCAAGATACCGACAAATGCTTAGTGCATAGTGTTACAACTTTGCCTAATACTTCTAAACTGCTATTTAAAAGCTCAAACCCCATGACGAGAAAAATATTAACTGGACTGAGTTCAGAAGCCTACGAACACCCCTTTGATCGCAAAGCCCTGGCTTCTTTGCAAAATATGCCCGGTGTCTCCTTGCTACTCAAAAAAGTTAACGAATACGGCATTGATCGCTTACTCAGACTGCAAAGCCTTGGTAGTGAAATCAGAATTTCGCCCCGTAATTTTCCCGAATTACATCAAGCATTTGTAGAAACCTGCCAAATTCTTGATGTTGCTCCACTTCCTGAATTGTATCTGTTTCGAGGCACAGGTCATATTGAAACTTACATCGTTGGGGTGGAAAAATCCCTTGTCGGTATAAATTTAGATGCAATGGAGTGGCTTGGCTCGGATGAGTTGCTTTACATTTTCGGACACGAAATCGCTCGCATCAAGAGTCAGCACATGGTTTATCATCAAATGGCAATTGTTATGCCAGCTTTAAAAAATTTGTTGAGCAGTGGCACACTGGGGGTAGGTGGCTTAGTCGCTGGTGGAATGGAACTAGGTTTGTATAATTGGCGGATGATGGCTAGATTTACTGCTGATCGTGCTGCTTTATTAGCTTGTCAAGATATTGATGTAGCAACTACTACACTAATGAAACTCGCAGGTTTACCAGATGAGTACTTGACTACTGCTGTAATTGAAGATTTCCTTGTGCAAGCTCGTGAATTTGCATCTAATAGCTTTGATAATGTTGATAAAGTCACCAAAATATTAAGCTATACAGAATCAAGTCTTTCCTGGGTAGTTATGCGAGCTGGGGAGTTATTAAAATGGGTTGATTCAGGAGAATATAATAACTTAATTCAACAGACAAATTTAAAGACATCCGAAGAACCGGAAGAAAAGGAAGAAAAAGAAGAAAAGACACCAGAAGAAAAAGAAGGGTGGAATTTTTTGACTTCTTGGTGACTTAAATAATTCGTAATTCGTAATTCGTAATGACACTCTCTACAAGACGCTGCGCGTAGCTTGCTTAAGAGTAAGGAACGCGGACTTGTAGCTACCGCTGCGCTAACGTAATTCGTAATTAACTATAGGAATCCGCTTTGATTTTTGAACTTACTTGCGTGGGTAGGCAAGAAGGCTTTTTTAGTTGTACGGTGTTTTTTCAAAAATCAAATAGGAGTTTTATATATCAATACGATTCAGTTAAGCGTTACTTGTACAAAATCGTGGGTTTTTAAGACGCGATAAATCGCCGTCTCTACAAGTGTTTGTGTTTCCTAGTATAGTGAGGTACAGCTTAACCTCACCCTTATAATGCTGTGCTTTATAAGGGTGAGGTTTTGATGTGTATTTTATGTTTCTGGGAATCACTATAAAGTTGAGCTAAGAGTAACAGCTAATTTATCAGCAATTCCCGCAATCCAGTTTTCATCTTGTTTGGTGTAACTACGAGGAGCATTCGCTGCCAAAATTAGCGCACCTTGGTTGCCAATAGGTTGACAAATTACACCTTGAGTATTTTCTGGTAAATAATCAAATTCAAACCTACCTGGATATATTTTTAGAGCCACTAGATAAATCGGTTTTTGTTTTTCGAGTACCTGTTTTAAGATTACTCCTGGTACAACTTCAGATTTAGTACCCAGAATACCGCGACGCAACAAAACTTTACCTTGATAAAAAACCACAAGCGATCGCGTGACTGTATTAGTTAACAATAAATGAGATGCCCACGCTAGCTCTGTTTTCACTGTATCTGGTAAATCTGCTGCTAATACAAAACCTTCTTCTCCAATTAGTTCTACAGTATCAGGCGATCGCGGTTGAACTTGCTGCCAAATTAAACCCGTCAAAATTAACACCGCACTCAAAATCACGCCCACTACATCACCACGCGATTGAGACTGGGTTAATTCCGGTGTCAATAAACGGTTAATCAATAAAAGTACAGCGCCTAGCCCACCCACAACAATGGGTAGACGCCGCAAAACTCGATTAGGATCAGGTTTAGTCATTAGTCATTAGTCATTGGGCATTGGGCATTGGGCATTGGGCATTGAGCATTGGACAATAATTAAAGTTCTTCTCCCCCTGCCTCCCTTACTTCCCCTGCTCCCCCTGCTCCCTGCCCCCTGCCTCATCTCCTCACTCCTCCCCTGGTTCAATAATCCGCTGGAAAAGATAACCAGTACCCCGCGCTGTAAGAATCAATTCCGGGTTACTGGGATCGTCTTCTAACTTTGCCCGCAAACGGGATATATGCACATCTACTACGCGGGTATCCACATGACGTTCTGGTGTATAACCCCAAACTTCCTGCAAAATTTCCGAACGGGAAAAAGCTTCTCCAGAGCGACTGACTAACAACTCTAACAAGCTGAATTCCATACCCGTCAATCGAATTCGCTCATCGCCTTTGTAGACTTGTCGCTTATTCGTATCGATTTTAATATTAGCGACATGGATTACCCCAGAACTGGGAATGCCAGAAGCACCGTTTTTATCTACCCGCCGCAGCACTGAGCGAATCCGGGCTTCTAGCTCCTTGGGGGAAAATGGTTTAACTACGTAGTCATCAGCACCCAATTCTAGCCCGGTGATCCGATCAGCTACATCACCCAAGGCTGTTAGCATAATAATGGGCACATCTGATTCTTTTCGTAATTCTTGACATACACCATAGCCGTCTAGCTTTGGCATCATTACATCTAAAACTACCAGGTCAGGCTCAGTTTTGCGAAAAGTTTCCAAAGCTTCTTCCCCATCGCCAGCCGTCACTACATCGTAGCCAATCATGGAAAGACGCGTTTCCAAAATCCGGCGAATGCTGGCCTCGTCGTCTACCACCAAGATTTTTTCTTTATGGCTTTCCAAGTTTTTCAACGCTCCTTGACTAAAAATTTACATGATTAATTTTTAATACCATAATATTAAGATATCATTCCATCAATTGATTTGGAAAAAGCTCCAAATACTACTATTATTGGTTTTTAGTTTTTTTCAAGAATTAAGTAAATATTAAGATTATTTAATAAGATTTAAGAATGGCAAAGCCAAAAACCTTTTTCACTTGTAATGAATGTGGAGCAGAATCGCCCCAGTGGTTTGGTAAGTGTCCAGCTTGCGGTACTTACAACTCTCTAGAAGAACAAATTTCTATTCAATCCTCAGTAGATGTACCCAGTCGAGGGGGGGTAAGTAGTTGGCAATCCGCTCAAGGCAATGGCAAATCTCACAATAAACCAGCTAAAGCGCGAGCCTCTTTGACATTCGATCAAATTACGGATCGCCAAATTGCCCGCTGGGAGTCTGGTTATGGAGAATTAGATCGGGTGCTTGGAGGTGGGGTTGTCCCTGGCTCTATGGTGCTGATTGGTGGTGATCCGGGTATTGGTAAATCTACTTTATTGCTGCAAGTCTCTAATCAATTAGCACAGAAATATCGCATCCTTTACGTAACTGGTGAAGAATCGGGACAGCAGGTAAAATTACGAGCTTCCCGTTTAGGAGTATCAAAAACCCTAAGTTTGGTTAATGAGGAGAAGGCTGAAGTAGTAGTAGATCCTACACTTCCCATAGACCCTGACAGTATAGGTGCAGATTTATATGTATTACCAGAAACAGATTTAGAAGAAATTTTACGGGAAATAGATTCTCTTAAGCCAAACGTGGCAGTGATTGATAGTATTCAAACGGTATTCTTTCCGGCGCTGACTTCTGCACCAGGTTCGGTGGCTCAGGTACGGGAATGTACAGCAGCATTGATGAAGGTGGCGAAGCATGAAGATGTCACCATGCTCATTGTGGGGCACGTTACCAAAGAAGGAGCGATCGCTGGGCCAAAAGTTTTAGAACATTTAGTAGATACAGTGTTGTATTTTGAAGGCGATCGCTTTGCCTCTCATCGGTTATTACGCACGGTTAAAAACCGCTTTGGCGCAACTCACGAAATCGGCATCTTTGAAATGGTTGCAGATGGATTGCGGGAAGTCTCCAATCCCTCAGAGCTATTTTTAGGCAACCGTGACGATCCTGCTCCTGGTACTGCCATTGTTGTTGCTTGTGAAGGCACTCGCCCCATCGTTGTGGAATTGCAAGCTTTGGTTAGCCCCACCAGTTACCCTTCCCCTCGTCGTGCTGCCACTGGTATAGATTACAACCGTCTGGTGCAAATTCTCGCCGTCTTAGAAAAACGGGTGGGAATTCCCATGTCCAAGTTAGATTCCTACGTTGCATCTGCGGGCGGGTTGAATGTGGAAGAACCGGCGGTAGATTTGGGAATTGCGATCGCAATCGTTGCCAGTTTCCGCGATCGCATCGTCGATCCCGGTACAGTATTAATCGGTGAAGTTGGGTTAGGCGGACAAGTGCGATCGGTTTCCCAAATGGAACTGCGATTGAAAGAAGCTGCTAAGTTGGGATTTAAACGAGCGATCGTCCCCAAAGGGACAAAATTTCCCGACTTGAATATTGAGATATTACCAGTATCTAAAGTAATAGATGCAATTATCGCCGCAATTCCCCATCAAGAACTGACAGCAGAGGATTTAGAACCCGATGAAGATGAGTAACCAATAGCGAGTATGGGTGGGACTGGGTATTAGGAAAACAATCTCTAATTCCCTTTGGGAGTGGGGCATTGTCCCTAGGATGAAGCGCCGGAGTTAGTCAATCCGATTTTACTCGATTGGATTTTGGAGCGATCGCTGTTAATAGACTCGGTAAAATTAGAGGCATAATTTGTACAATACCTTCGCCAATTTACGAGGGTGAGTTGATGTACAAACTCCTATTTCTCCGAAGCTGGGCAAAAACAATAATTCCTAAAAATTCCTTCCAGGTTTATCGTAAGGTTTTTTTAACGTATTTCACCTAGGATCAAGGGTTTGAGATTCCAAACCATCTTGTCAGCTAAATGCTTATATATGAATGATTTTGCCAGTTTTGCCAAAATTTTTGTAGGCTCTTATTTTGGCAGTAGACATCGCTTGCTATACAAAAGCTCTAGATTTTAGAAAAGGCAAATGTTTTCGGAAAGTGACAGAAGAGGGATATTTGTAGTTATAAATAGGTAGCACCCATGCTGGTAAAATACCTTATGGGTGCTAAATTAGGGCTATAGCCAGAATTATGCTCTTAAAAATGTATTAGCCAAGTAATCAAAACTATCTGCGCTTGAGGTAGAGAATACAGAAAAGCTAGCGCTATATTAAGCAGTTTCTTTTGTTATCTCTGGTCGGTTAATTTCATACTTAGGATAATCTAAGAGACTGCCTAAACTCTCTCAAAACCTCATTTATATTGAGCGAGTTATCTGAGTTTTTTCTTCACCTTGTTAATTGTAAAGTTCTAACTACGGGACTACTCAGTTAGTTGGCTTTACCAAATTAGTGATGGTGTGTCTACCACCATGACCTCCACCATGACGGTGAACGTCTATAGTGACGTCTATAGTGATGTCCCCCGTGATGCCCACCGTGATGTCCACCGTGATGCCCACCGTGATGTCCACCGTGATAACCGCCATCTAGAAGTTGCTGTTCTTCTGTGGATAACTCCACAAGTAAATCAGATTCGATGAGTAGATTTGACATGATTGTTAGCCTCAATTTACGTATATAGGTGGGTAATACCTATGCTTCTATTCTTAGCCGTTTTTTTGAAGATTCAATTATTCTAAAGTTAGAGATGAACTTATAAGTTGACTATCTAAATTTACTTATTTAGACTGATTTAAAATTCAGTAATAAATTGAATAAAAGTTTTTCCAAATGCAACAAATAATCTCACTTATTTTTTACTTTCTGCTGCCAGCATTCACTTTCAATTACAAGCAAATCAGACGTGATAATTTGATTTGACATAATTCTTCGCCTCACTTTTGTAGAGTGCAAAAGAATGCCCAGTGCCTTGATTTATCAAGCAAAAGCTGTACTCATTAATTAATCGAAACTTTTATCTCAAACAAGGAGCTAGCAGAAAGGTAGATGCTAAGAGCAGCTACCTTTATTATCTCTAGGCTATTTCATGCCTTAAGGGAAAATAAGAGACAAATCAAACTCTTTCTCAAAATTTAATTTATCTTGAGTGAGTTAAATTAGCTTCTATGTCCCTCGCTAATTGCAAAGTTTAACGAACTCTTTCTAGCCTAACAATACCACGAATAAAGTATCGAGGGCGACGACTCCGAGTACCAGAATCAGAAGGTTCATTATCATCTGTTTCATCGTCAATGGGTTCACTTGTTCTTTGTCCACCAGCTAGAAGCTGTTGTTGTTCTGTGGATAGATCCACAAGCAAATCAGACATCATTTGAGTTGACATAAAATATTTACCTCACTTACTTATATAGGTGCTAATCACCTATGTTTTTATTATTAACTATTTGCCAAAAGAATAAATTACTCTAAGGTTATAAAACATTCACGGACATTTACTTCTTTTGGCTCATGAAACTTTAGAACAAGCTAATAGTAGTACCAATGAGTTAATCAATAAAATACTTTGCGTATTTTATTGATGTGTTGAATAATCTGGATGTTTCTTTTTCAAGAAAAAAGGATTGTAAAAATAGTACAAATTGCTTCAAATGCATAAATATTTATGCATTTGAAGCAATTCAATACAAC
>NZ_JBDNJQ010000153.1:0-20386 GCF_051172895.1 Nostoc sp. CALU 1950
GGTGCAATTTATCTGGCTGCTTCTGTCATTTGGCTCAATTGATGACACGCCCTAGGGCAACAGATTCACTAAAACCCTTATGAAAAAACTCAGTACACATCCAAATATGGTTCAGTTAAAGGGGAAAGGTTTTAATACATCCTTGACCCCTTACCCGAATGGCACTAAGTTAAGCTGAAGGGTAGGCGGCGTAAGGATTGCAGGGGGGCAGAGGAGGATTTCTAAATATCTGAACGCAATGCCTAAAATTTTTTCTTTCTCCCCTGCTCCTTTGCTCCTCTGCACCCCTGCTGCCTCAACGATTTTACCTTTACAAGCGTGCCATTCACCCCTTACCCTTTAACCTTTTCCCAGACCACAAGGAAAGTGAAGAGTGTACACATTGCTTCTTTCCTGTTCCTTCACTACACAAGTAAGTTCAGGAATCAAATCGGATTCCTATATGATCCGGTAAGTATCGTCTAGGCGAAGACAGATTATGACGCAAACAATTTCAATCAACGACTCTGGGCGCTTGCAACTCAAACCGCTAGAAATCCCATCCCGTCTGCTGTTGGGACCTGGGCCATCCAATGCCCATCCCACAGTTCTCCAAGCGATGAATACCTCGCCTGTTGGGCATCTTGACCCAGCTTTTCTCGCACTTATGGATGAAATTCAGTCGTTGCTACGCTACGTCTGGCAAACAGAAAACTCACTCACCATTGCAGTCAGCGGAACGGGAACAGCGGCAATGGAAGCAACCATCGCCAATGCTGTAGAACCTGGTGATGTGGTTTTGATTGGTGTCGCTGGTTACTTCGGCAATCGCCTCGTGGATATGGCTGGACGATATGGTGCTGATGTGCGAACTATTACCAAACCTTGGGGACAAGTTTTCAACCTTGATGAACTCCAAACTGCCCTAAAAACTCATCGTCCAGCTATTTTAGCTTTAGTTCATGCTGAAACCTCCACTGGCGCACGTCAACCGTTGGAAGGGGTCGCTGATTTGTGTCGTGAATTTGGCACTTTGCTGTTAATAGATACGGTGACAAGTCTGGGTGGTGTCCCGTTGTTTTTAGATGCTTGGGGAGTTGACCTAGCTTATAGTTGTAGCCAAAAAGGGTTGGGTTGCCCGCCTGGCGCTTCGCCCTTTACCATGAGTGCGCGTGCAGTTGAGAAATTGCAACAGCGCCCAACGAAGGTTGCAAACTGGTATTTAGATATGTTGTTGCTGGGCAAGTATTGGGGTACTGAACGCACCTATCACCATACAGCACCCATTAATTTATACTATGCATTGCGGGAAGCACTACGTTTGCTTGCAGAAGAAGGGTTAGCAAATTCCTGGCAGCGGCATCAAAAGAACGTAGAGTATCTCTGGGAAGGCTTGGAGAGTTTAGGGCTGAGTATGCACGTTGAGCAAGAGTATAGACTACCAACGCTTACCACTGTTTGCATTCCAGCAGGGGTAGATGGTAAAGCGATCGCACGGCAGTTACTCAATGAACATAATATTGAAATTGGCGGTGGTCTTGGCGAACTCGCGGGTAAAGTCTGGCGCGTGGGATTGATGGGCTTTAATAGTCGTAAAGAAAGTGTTGATCAACTTTTAGCAGCATTACGACAGGTTTTACCTAAGTAACGCGATGTGCAACTTAATATTCTAACCTCTCTCCAAACCTCTCTCCTAAAAGGAGAGAGGCTTTGATTTTTGCTCCCCTTCCCTTGTAGGGAAGGGGTTGGGGGTTAGGTATGGCGTTAAGTAGCTTTTGCCTATTGAAGGAGGCAGCAGGAGGCAGGAGGCAGGGGGCAGAAGGTCTTACTTCAGTTGTGGATTTAGTACCCTCCTGAATAAAAGCCACCAAATTAAAAATTTGGTTTTCTTGTCTTAAACCCAAGTTCGCTCTGGTCAATTGCTCTCAGTGCTGGAAGCAGTATTCCTCCTGCCTTTCTTGATAAAAATATGGGAACCTTCATACAAATGAAGGGTTTTGAAATCGAAACTTTCAGTTACCCTGAAGTTAGTTGCTCAACTAGTATTGACTGTTCCACAGATAGAATAGATGACTCAACAAACTTCTAGAATTTGTATCCTTGGCGGAGGCTTTGGTGGTCTTTACACAGCCCTGCGCTTAAGCCAATTACCTTGGGAATCTACGCAAAAACCCGAAATTGTTCTAGTAGATCAAAGCGATCGCTTCTTATTCTCTCCTTTACTTTACGAATTACTCACTGGCGAACTGCAAACCTGGGAAATTGCCCCACCCTTTGAAGAAATTTTACAAGGTACAGGGGTGCGTTTTTATCAAGGGGTTGTGTCTGGAATTGACATCGACCAGCAACGGGTCAATATCCAAGAAGGGCCAGAAATCCCTTACGACCGATTAGTACTGGCGCTAGGAGGTGAGACACCGCTAGATTTAGTACCGGGTGCAGCAGCCTACGCTTACACATTCCGCACAATCTCTGATGCTTATCGTTTAGAAGAACGCCTGCGATTTTTAGAAGAATCGGATGCTGATAAAATTCGGGTAGCGATCGTTGGGGCTGGCTACAGTGGTGTAGAGTTAGCCTGTAAGTTAGCCGACCGATTAGGCGAAAGAGGACGCTTTCGGATCGTTGAAATCGCTGACCAAATTTTGCGAACTTCCCCAGAGTTTAACCGGGAAGCAGCAAAGAAAGCTTTAGAAACCCGTGGTGTGTTTCTGGATTTAGAAACCAAAGTAGAATCAATCGAGCAAAATACCATCTCCCTAGAGTACAAAAACCAGTTAGACACGATTCCCGTAGATTTAGTAATTTGGACTGTGGGAACTAGGGTTGCGCCCGTAGTGAAATCTCTTCCTCTCAAGCAAAATCAGCGTGGTCAAATCACCACTACATCCAATCTGCAAGTTCTTGATCATCCAGAAATCTTTGCCTTGGGAGATTTAGCAGACTGTCATGATGCTGAAGGACAACAAGTCCCCGCTACCGCACAAGCAGCTTTTCAACAAGCTGATTATACTGCTTGGAATATCTGGGCAACTCTAACTAATCGCCCCCTCCTTCCCTTCCATTACCAACAGTTAGGAGAAATGATGGCATTAGGAATAGACAACGCCACTCTCACTGGTTTGGGAGTTAAACTAGACGGGCCTTTGGCATACGTCGCCCGTCGCGTTGCCTATTTGTATAGGTTGCCAACTTTAGAGCATCAGCTGAAAGTTGGTTTTAATTGGCTAGCCCGTCCAATAATAGAAACACTTTCTCGGTAAATTCAGGTTGGTCATTTGTCATTGGTCATTTGTCATTTGTCATTGGTCATTGGTCATTAGTGACTCTTTCCTGTTCCCAGTTCTGAGTAAAAAAGTGAGATTCCCAACTCAGCACTCAGCACTTCTGAAGGGCGTTGGTAAAGAACCAACAAATTTACGGTTATTTGCTTTATTTCTGCCATCCTACTTAGCAGATGCTAGACTCTACCCACAGAAGCTCTTTAACAAGCCGAAATCTAACATTCAACATTCAAAATTTTCAAACTTTGATGGAACAACCGAAAGTTATTTTTTTAGATGCTGTGGGTACACTCTTTGATGTCAAAGGTAGTGTGGGCAAAGTTTATAGTCAGATAGCCCAGGAATTTGACGTTACAGTTTCAGCCGAAACATTGAATACAGCCTTCATCGAAAGCTTTAAAGCAGCCCCGCCGCCGATATTTCCAGATGCAGAACTGCAAGATATTCCCCAGCGCGAGTTTGATTGGTGGCGGATAATTGCCCTGAACACTTTTGAAAGGGCAGGTGTTCTCAAGGAATTTTCTGACTTTTCAGCTTTTTTTAGCGAACTTTACATTCACTTTGGCACTGGTGAACCGTGGTTTGTCTATCCCGATGTCTTACCAGCTTTAATCAACTGGCGGCGATTGGGAGTTACCTTGGGTGTGCTGTCCAATTTTGATTCTCGGATTTACTCAGTATTACAAAGTTTGGGATTGAGAGAGTTTTTTACCTCCGTCACCATTTCTACCCAGGTACGTGCAGCTAAACCCGATCCTCAAATTTTTGCCATTGCCTTAGACAAACATAAATGTTCCCCAGAGGCGGCGTGGCATATCGGCGATAGCATTGTAGAAGACTATTATGCAGCTAAAGCAGCTGGACTTAGAGGCGTTTGGATCAACCGGGGGAATTGAGGAAGATACTTTGACGCTCCCACGGCTATGAAAACATTCTCTATCACTAGTTTTCACGTAAAGTCGTGGAATTGGCTCAATGAGTCCACTTAGCAAAAGTTAATTTCTAAATTCCTACTTAAATTCAGCAATGCCAAACTTTTAAAGTGGAATCCAATCCAATTTATCAATCCACTCTTCTGCCTCAGTCGCTTCCCAAATTAAATAAATTGTTTCTGCCCAAATACTGAGGTTCCCACTGGAACGCAACCAAAATAGTCCCCAAATATGTCCTCCATCTCTCCAGTGTTCTTCCAGATGTTCGGGCATACTTTTGCGGTTGTCTGTAACCAATATTCGTTGGGATAATTCCAGGTAGCGCAGGATATCTGGGTCAAGCGTACCTAATGGCGGTGCTTCAGCATCGCCTACGCATCGCCTACGCGCAGAATATCTATTGCTGGATTGAAACGCAAAACAGCTATCTTCAGTTTGGGCGACAAATTTTCATCAATGAGAAAACGTACCTTTACCAAGAGTTTAGCAACTCCTGCTCACGTTGCGCTTTCAATGCTCTTAAACGTTGCATCAAAGGTGAAGGATTAGCTGATAATTCTTGATAGCGCTGTTCTCGCCACTTTGCTAGCCGCAACATATAAGCATCTATTTCAACACGATTATGCAGGTAGTAGGTAAGCGTCGCATAAATTTTCTCCAAATTCAGGGAAGGTAATTCTTCTAGAATTTGCTCCGGTGAACATCCTTGCTGGTAATATTGAATCACATTATCAATACCAATGCGATGGCCTTTGAGACGGATGTCATCTGGGTCTAAAAACTCAAAATAATCTTCTAGTTGCATTCATCTACCTCTGTAGGGTCTTTTAAGATTATCCTAATTGCCATTGAATAGTTTCATGCGATCGCTGGGGTACTGTTGTTGCATTTTTTGCAAGTCTTAAAGGGTCAGGGACATAAAATCTCTAAGTCTGACATGCTTAGTATTTATATTATCCACCTCAAAGACTCGTTCATCCCCCTTGCCCCGACTCCCCACTCCCCACTCCCTTATTCCCCTGCTGCCCCAACACTCGTATGATCAACATATCAGGAAAACATAACAGCCAGATTTTTACCGCAAAACATGGGCAGTATTTGGGAAATCGATTTTTACTCCCGTCCGATTTTGGACGCTAATCAGAAAAAAATTTGGGAAGTCTTAGTTTGCGAAAGCCCCTTGGATATCGACACAAAAGCAGATTCTTTGTTTCGCTATGCTCAATATTGTCCCAGTACCCAGGTAAATTCGGGTTGGTTGCGGACAGCATTGCAGGAGGCTATTAACCAGGCTGGAAAAGCACCAATTAAAATCCGCTTTTTCCGCCGCCAAATGAACAATATGATTACTAAAGCCTGTCAAGACTTGAGCATTCCCGCCCAGCCTAGCCGCCGTACTTTGGTTCTCAACCAATGGTTAGAACAGCGAATGGAGGAAGTGTATCCTCAAGAGGCAGGATATCAAGGGGGGACTAATCCCTCAGTCCGCTTGGAAAAACCTTTGCCGCAACGTTTACCAGATGCTTTGGAAGGGCAGCAGTGGGTATTTGTTACCTTAGATGCTGCGGATTTTGCTGAGATGCCAGAATGGGAAATTGGTTTTGGTGAAGCTTTCCCCCTAGAGTTGGCGAAAGTTTCACCGGAAGCTCGGATTCCTGGTATTTTGATTTTTTCACCGAGAGCGTTGCCCTTAGCTGGCTGGATGTCTGGTTTGGAGTTGGCTTTCTTAAGATTTGACACTAGCGAAGAGGCGAGATTGCTTTTAGAAACCGGTGTAACAGAGAGCTGGATTGTGGCAAATATTAAGAAGCCTCAAATCTTAGCAGAAGCTAAAGGTTTTGAAGAAGCCAAGCAAAAAGCTAACGGAGTGCATTTTATCGGTGTGCAGTCTGATCCCAAAGCAGAATCTTTCGCTGGTTTTTGGCTGTTGCAAGAGGTTAATCTTTGAGAATGGGGACTGGGGACTGGGGACTGGGGAATGGGGAATGGGGACTGGGGAGTGGGGAATGGGGAATGGGGAATGGGGAATGGGGAATGGGGAATGGGGACAAGGAGAATAACCATGCCCAATGCCCAATGCCCAATGCCCAATGACCAATGACCAATGACAAATGACCAATGACAAATGACAAATGACAAATGACAAATGACCAATGACAAATGACAAATGACCAGATCCGTTGAGACATGACAATGATTTGGGATAATTAACTGCGTCCATCAGTGTTGCTCTGCGGTTTCAAATCGTAACTATCGAAATACGCTGATGATTTTTGGATAATTATCTGCGTTCATCAGTAGAAAGTCTGATCGTCGGCTTTTGACGATCGCACTTTTCTTGAGAAAGCGTTGATATGCGGTTCAAAATCCACAATTCACTAAGGGTCATGGGTTCTGAAAATTTGTCACAAGATACACTAGCAGAACAGCTGCTGGAACTAGCTATAAAATCTGGAGCAGAAGCTGCTGAGGTGTATCAGTCGCGATCGCTTTCTCGTCCAGTGTTTTTTGAGGCAAACCGACTCAAACAGCTAGAAACCAGTCAATCTGAAGGCACAGCACTACGGCTTTGGCGAAACGGGCAACCAGGACTCACGGTGGCTTACGGTTCTGTCACAGCCGAAGTAATGGTGGAAAAAGCTCTGGGACTAAGTCAACTTAATCATCCAGAAACAGTAGAATTAGCCTCTAACTTTCAGCCCTCCTACCCAGATTTAGGGGAAAGTGTGCCCATAGAGGTTTTGGTAGATTGGGGCAAGGAAGCGATCGCACTCATCCGTGATGCCTATCCCGATGTTGTATGCAATGGTGACTGGGAATGTGATATTGAAACCACTAGACTAGTCAACACTAAAGGTTTAGATTGTCACTATACGGATACTACCCTCAGCTGCTACATATCAGCAGAATGGGTACGCGGCGATGATTTTTTAAGTGTTTCTGATGGTCAAACTAAACGGGGAGAACTCCACCCGGAGAGATTAGCTAACCAAATTTTACAACGGTTAATTTGGGCCAGAGAAAATGTCTCACCTCCTACTGGCCGTGTCCCGGTTTTATTCACTTCTAAAGCCGCCGATATGCTTTGGGGTACTGTACAAGCAGCGTTGAATGGCAAGCGAGTCTTAGAAATAGCTTCCCCTTGGGCAGAACGGTTGGGTAAGGAAGTAGTTGCACCCAGTCTTACCCTATACCAAGATCCAGAAGCGGGCCCTTATAGTTGCCCCTTTGATGATGAAGGCACTCCGACTAAATCTTTAGTATTTATCCAAAACGGGATTTTACAGCATTTTTATGGCGATCGCACCACCGGACGCCAATTGGGAACTGACACCACTGGAAATGGTTTTCGCCCTGGCTTGGGCAGCTATCCCACCCCTGGTTTATTTAATTTTCTCATCCAACCAGGTACGGCATCGCTACCAGACTTAATTCAACAACTAGATGATGGCTTGATTGTGGATCAAATGTTGGGTGGTGGCGGCAGTATTTCTGGAGATTTTTCAATCAACGTTGATTTAGGCTACCGCGTCCAAAATGGTCACGTAATTGGGCGTGTTAAGGATACGATGGTTGCAGGTAATGTCTACACAGCCCTCAAGCAATTGGTTACACTGGGCAACGATGCCGATTGGAATGGTTCTTGTTATACTCCGTCTCTGATAGTAGAAGGGCTATCCACCACGGGGAGAAGCAATTAATTCGTAATTCGTAATGACGCTCGATAACTCGCTAACGCTGCGCTAACGTAATTCGTAATTGAGGATCTTGCTGTGTAGCAACAAATTACATTTTCCAATGACTTTTAAAACATCCTTTGAGATTCCGGTAACAGCAATCCAAAATCCAAAATCTAAAATCCAAAATTGGTATGAATCAGCGCTTTCGCACCTGGTGGCAGCCGAGAAAGGGTTTAGCGATCGCCGAAGCTTGTGTGATCGGTCTGGTTGCTGCCCTATCTGCGGTGTTCCTGAAAGTGGGATCGGGATGGCTGGGGACATGGCGAGTTCATAGTACCCAGATTTTCCCGGTATGGCTGGCACTACCAGCAATTGGTCTGATCCTGGGGTTTGTGGCTGGATGGTTGGTGGATAGGTTGGCACCAGAAGCTGCTGGTAGCGGTATCCCGCAAGTCAAAGCAACTCTTGCCAATGTACCGATGTCATTATCTTGGCGGGTGGCAGGTGTAAAGTTACTCAGTGCTATCATCGCCATCGGTTCCGGCATGACTCTGGGACGACAAGGCCCCACCGTTCAAGTAGGGGCTGGTTTAGCAGCGGGGATGAGTCGTTGGGTTCCCACTTCCCCAGATCATCGACGGCAAATGATTGCAGCGGGTGCCGGTGCTGGTTTAGCGGCTGCTTTCAATGCCCCGATCGCAGGTGTATTATTTATCGTTGAAGAGTTACTCCAGGATTTATCAGGACTGACTCTGGGAACTGCCATAATCGCCTCCTTTATTGGTGGGGTAATATCCCGACTCTTAGGTGGTGGCTCTCTTGACCTTAACCTGCAATTGACGCAATCTTCTAGCCAATTTTCTATCCCCGAAATTCCCTTTTTTGTGCTATTGGGTATTTTGGCAGGGTTGTTTGGCGCATTGTTTAATCGCGGCTTAATATTTAGTATTAAATTTTATAGAAGATTACATATCAGCTTGCCGCTGCGGGTGGCTTTAGCTGGATTTATCTCTGGTATTATTGTAGCCATACTCCCGGCGTCATTCCGTGATAATACAGGATTACGAGAGTCCTTAATTACTGGAGGGGCCCATCCGACCGTAGCTGCGATCGCTTTTGCTGCCCAGTTCATCCTCACACTGATAGCATTTGGTTCAGGCGCACCGGGGGGATTATTCGCTCCCAGTCTGATTTTGGGTTCTTGTTTGGGACATATTATCGGTGTATCTGAGTTATATATTACTGGATCTGGTTCTCCTACTACTTACGCCTTAGCGGGTATGGGTGGATTTTTTAGTGCCGTTTCCAAGGTGCCAATTACAGCAATTGTGATTGTGTTTGAAATGACTACAGATTTCAATCTGGTGTTACCCCTGATGATTGTTTCTGTAGCAGCTTATTTGGTTGCGGATAAGGTTGTGCCTGGTTCGCTTTATGAGAAACTTTTGGAGTTAAAGGGCATCACTCTCACTAAAGAAGTTCCGATGGAGGGAGCATTAACCAAGTTAACCGCAAAAGATGTGATGCAAGAACGGGTGGAAACTTTAGATGCAGAGATGAGTTTGGAAGAAGCAATGCAAGCTTTTGCCCGTTCCCATCATCGCGGTTTTCCCGTGGTAGAAGATAGCAAGTTAGTGGGGATTGTGACGCAATCAGATTTGCTGAAAACACGCGAGAGTACAAATAACACACTTCGCGATCGCAACCTAGCCGATGTTTTTTTAAAAGAAATTATGACATCTGTCCCAGTGACAGTAACACCAATCCACACCTTGGGCAATGTACTGTATTTACTCGATCGCTATCAAATCAGTCGCTTACCAGTGGTGGATGGACGGAAACTGATTGGAATTATTACCCGTGCAGATATTATTCGGGCAGAAGCAGATCATCTCAATTGTGACAACAGGACTCCTGGATTGCGACCAGAACCTTCATACATAGTTTACCAAACGCGATCGCCCAGCATCGGCAGAGGTAGATTATTAGTGCCCGTAGCTAATCCCGAAACAGCGGGTATTTTGTTACTTATGGCAGCAGCTATTGCCCGCGATCGCCATTATGAAATAGATTGCGTGCAAGTGATGCTGATACCCCGCCACAGTTCCCCATCAGAAACACAGGTAAGAACGGCAAAAAGTCGCCGCTTGCTACGACAGGCGGAAGTCTTAGCAAAAAAATGGAAAATTCCCCTACACACGCAGATTCGAGTTACCCACGACGTAGCGCAGGCAATTTTAGAGACAATTAACGAACAACACATCGACCTAATCTTAATGGGATGGAAAGGTAACACATCTACCCCCGGTCGGATTTTTGGCACAGTCGTAGACACCGTAATTCGCCAAGCCACCTGCGAAGTAGTCTTAGTAAAATTAGGCAAAACTCCCCACTCCCCACTCCCCACTCCCCACTCCTTCAACCGCTGGCTAGTCCCAATGGCTGGTGGCCCCAATTCCCCTCTGGCGATTAAATTGTTACCGGCTTTAATTACATTGGGAAATGATCCGCAAATTCGCCTGACACAGGTGTTTAAGCCATCGGAACTCAAGCCAGATATGTCAGTTTTAGAACAAGCCATCCGCCATTTGATGCGGCGGCGAAAATTGTCCAGTACTGTAGTTGCGCTCCCAGTGCAAGCTGATTCTGTTGCGGAAGGTGTAATTAACTTAGTGAAAACCGAAGGCTATGATGTTGTAGTTTTGGGAGCTTCGCGCGAGGGATTGTTGCAGCAGGCGATTCAAGGTAATATTCCAGAAGCGATCGCCTCTGGTGTAGAAAGTACAGTGATTTTGGTTAGGGGTGCAATTAATACTTAAAAAAAGTGGCGTTGCTGAATCAAGGGATGATTCTTGTAGGGTGGGCCGAAAAGCCACTGGTGTCAACTTAAGCTATAAATGGCTTCTCGCTTGGCTTGAGTACCCGTCGGAAACTGAAGTTCCCGCCTAATAACTAAAGTCTACTGAAGTAGACTCAAGATTTTTGGGGATTTTTAGTAATCTTTAGATTACTTCCGCTATGAGCCAGGAATTTCAATTCCTGGTGGACGTGCAGTTTCACGTTAAATTGACACCAATGGGAAGATACCCATCCCAATACTGCTCGGTTAAGGATTTTTAACTCGGAATTGGGTTTGGGGAAAAGTTTAAAGGGTAAAGGTTAAAGGTTTTTTCTTTCCCCTTTCCCCTTGCCCTTTTCCCCTTAACCGACAAGTATTGATGCCCATCCCACAAAACTAGCAAAATCATCCCGCAAATATGCAACGCCAAAAAAGCCTCTCGTAGAGAAGGCATCATAGTTACTATTTGTATAAGAAGTCTAACCAAAGCAGGTATGGGGCAATGGTGCGATTAAAACCGTGGCAGTGGGTAGTTTTAGCAATCCCGATCGCGTTTATCATCATTTTCTTACTGATATCCGCCGGTTCGCAAATTCATGCGTGGGGCATTAATTGGATTTGGGGTGTATTCACCCTTTTATTCGTTGGTTGGCGTTGGCTGCTAGTCAAATGGACTCAACCTGCTGTCAACCAAGTGGAAGCTGTATTAGCCCAAGTCCAAGAAGAACTGGAATCGACAGTAGAGGATACTGTACGAACAGTAGGAAGTGACACCACAAAGCAAGCAGAAGCCGCACTCCAAGAAATTCTGCAAGCAGCACAAAGCGATCGCCCGATTTGGGAAGACTGGCAAACTTTTTGGACGCGATGTCAAGATTTAGTTGTCGCGATCGCTCATATCTACAATCCTCAAATTCAATATCCCCTGTTGAATATTTACGTCCCCCAAGCTTACGGGCTGATTCGGGGAACGGTGGATGATATGGATCAGTGGATGCAAAAGTTATCGCCTATCCTGAATCAGGTAACGGTTGGGCAAGCATACCAAGGATACGAAGTCTATCGGAAGTTAGAACCATCGGCTCGGAAATTCTGGCGTGTTTGGAACTGGGCACAGTGGATTTTAAATCCGGTGGCGGCGGTGGCAAAACAAGCCAGTCAGGGTTCTAGTAACCAAGCAACTCAGCAATTATTAGGGAATTTGAGCCAGTTATTTCGGGAAGCTGCCCTGAGAAACTTATGCCGACAGGCGATCGCACTCTACGGACGTAGCACATTACCAGTTTCAGCAACCGCTGTTTCCACACCAACTTTACCCAAGGCAAAAACCCAAACACTCCGAGATATCTTAACTCAAGCTCAACCAGCCGAAGCGGTTGAGCAAAAACCTGTGAATATTCTGCTGGTGGGGCGCACGGGTTCGGGAAAAAGTAGCCTGATTAACACGCTATTTCAGGCGGATCTCGCAGCCGTTGATGTTTTACCCAGTACCGATCGCATTCAAAATTATCAATGGCAGACTCAAAGTGGGGAAACCTTGACGCTTTGGGACACACCTGGCTACGAACAAGTCAACCGTGCCGATCTCCGAAATTTGGTGCTTGATTATGCCATCAACGCAGATTTGCTGCTGTTAGCTACCCCTGCCCTCGATCCTGCCCTGCAAATGGATGTGGACTTTTTGCAAGATATCAAAGCAGAAGTTGCAGATTTACCTGCGATCGCAATTGTCACTCAAGTAGATCGTCTGCGTCCCATCCGCGAATGGCAACCACCTTATGATTGGGAATGGGGCGATCGCCCCAAAGAAATTGCCATTCGAGAAGCCACTGAGTATCGCGCCAAATTGCTAGGAAATTTCTGTAATCTAGTTCTACCAGTGGTTACAGGTGACAGCAAAACAAATCGAACCGCTTGGGGAGTAGAAGCGCTTTCATTGGGATTAGTAGATGCGATCGCACCTACCAAGCAACTCCGTCTCGCCCGCTTTTTGCGGAATCTAGAAGCCCGTATCATCGCCGCGGCCAAAATCATCGACCACTACACCTTCCAGATGACGACAACACAAGGATTAACGGCTTTTCTTAAAAGTCCCGTTCTCCAGTTTGTTTCTACCCTCTCAACCGGATCTCCAGCCTTAGCATATATGCTGGCAGAGCAAATTCCTGTGGAACAGTTGCCGATTGTGATTGGCAAACTCCAAATGGGATATGAGCTTTTCTCACTCTTGAATACAGGCAACCCTAACCCGCTCAACTTTGAATTACTATCCCTCTGGCCGCTACTGCTAGAAAACTCCGCTTCACCCGATCGCAACGCCTGGGCATTTGGTCACGCCCTAGTGGAATACTGGACTCAGAATCTAACAGTTGAACAACTCCGGGAGCGATTTGAGTATTATCTGTCAATTGGCAAATAATTTGTCTGCATTGAGAAATTAATGCCCATAAGCAATGTCTACAACGGGCTATACCTCAATACAGTTCAGATAAGACCAAAACACTTGTAGAGACGGCGATTTATCGCGTCTTTTTAAGTATATTTACGATTTATTTTACTGAAAAATAGCGTAATTATACTAAGAAAATCACAAATCCAAAATGTGGTATTGGTTCGTACTCCTAACATCAAAGTTAAGATTACGATTAAGAGTAGGTGTCTGCTGAAACCTACCCGCTTTCTTTACAAAAAAGGCAGGAGTTAGGAGGCAGAGGGCAGGAGGTTAGGACTATCAATTAAAACTAAAGTTGCTGAGTCTAAAGCCCAGTTTAAAAAAAAGAATTGTACCGAGACGCGTAGCGCGTTAGCGTAGCGACACGAAGTGCGGTATAAAGCGTCCTTACTTCAATCCCATGTTTTTAAACGTGGGTTCCTCCTGCCTCCTGCCTCCTGCCCCCTGCCCCCTGCCTCTTGAATCAGACGCCCCTTTTATTCGGAGTTGTTTATGAAAAATATATTACAAACCTCCATCTCTCAAGAACAGAATTCACATCAGAGATATAGCATTTCGTCTTACAATAGCCTGCTTGCGGTCGTGAAGGATTTGGCCAGTGTGCGGACTATTGAGGAAATTATTGAAATTGTGCGTTTGGCAGCTCGCGATCTCACAAATGCTGATGGAGTAACTTTTGTACTGCGGGATGGTGAATGTTGCCACTATGTCGATGAAAACGCCATCGGGCCACTTTGGAAAGGTATGCGTTTTCCGCTCAAGTCTTGCATCTCCGGTTGGGCAATGCTTAATAAACAAGCAGCCGTGATTGAAGATATTTACCAGGATGCTCGAATACCTATTGATGCCTACAAAGTAACTTTTGTCAAAAGTTTAGTGATGGTTCCCATACGGGTTGCTGATCCACTCGGTGCAATTGGAGCCTACTGGAGTACAACACACCGAGCCACACCCGAAGAAATAGAACTACTGGAGATTCTTACTGATACTACAGCAGTTGCGATCGCCAACGTTCAACTTTTCCAGAAACTTACGAACCAAAACGCCCTAAAAGACAAATTCATTGCAATGCTAGCTCACGAGTTGAGGAATCCTGTTGCCCCCATCTCCAACGGCGTTCAGCTTCTCAAATTGAAGCTGGGCCAGACTGGTGCAGTCGGGGAAACAGTTTTAATGATGCAACACCAGATTAAGCACCTCTCAAAATTGATCGATGAGCTACTCGACGTATCATCCATCACCTACGGGAAGATTTCATTAAACCTTGAGAAGTTGAATCTGGTAGATTTAGTTCGCCAGAGTCTCAATGATCATGCAGAAGCAATAAATAAATCGAATCTTACTGTAGTACAAGACTTGCCAAACACACCCGTGTGGGCTTATGTTGACTCCACCCGCTTCTTCCAAGTCTTTGGAAACCTTCTTGATAACGCCTTAAAGTTTTCCAAGCCAGATGGGACGATTTGGGTGGATTTGTCATTTATTCCTGGTGAGAATGGCTCAGAGAGTGTAGCGGCCTTATCTGTAAGAGATTCAGGAATAGGGATAGACCCGACAATCTTACCAGAACTCTTCGAGCCATTTACCCAGGCCGATCGCAGTTTAGATCGTTCGAGAGGCGGGTTAGGTTTGGGACTCTCGGTAGTAAAAAGTCTTGTGGAACTTCATGGTGGTAACGTTGAAGCCTCAAGTAGAGGGATTAATTTGGGAGCAGAATTCAAAGTTAGTCTCCCTGTATGCGAAGAAATGACAACCTTGGACAACGACTTGGATATTATAGAGGCAGCTAAAAAATCGTTGAAGATTTTAGTTATTGAAGATAACGACGATTCAGCCGTAACATTAAAAGCAGTACTTGAACACTTCGGGCATGAAGTTTCCATTGCCAAGAATGGAATTTTAGGGTTAGAAACTGCAAGGGAGTTGGAGCCTAATGTGATTATTTGTGACATCGGGCTTCCTGAGATGGATGGATTCGCAGTTGCACAAGAACTGAGTAAAGACTCCAAATTTACTCGCTCAATTCTGATTGCGCTCACCGGCTATGGTGGCCAAATGGATAAGGAACTTGCGCTTAAGTCTGGTTTTAAATGCCACTTAACCAAGCCTGTGGACTTTGAAATACTTACAGCAGAAATTGATCGACACTATCTTATGAGTGCATAAGCGTAGTCCGTCCTAGACATCGCTTTTATCCCATTAAATCATCTGTCGCAGGTTCACCTGGATAAAAGCGATCGCTCAAAATTTCCTCAAAAGTATATAAACATTGCTGGGGAAAAGTTGAGAGTGGCAAATTTGTTTCTCCTGATGCTAAATCCCTACCATTTTCATAAGATTCCTGGAGTGCTTCTTCAAGGTAAGGTTTCAGACTAGGATTTTCGCTCAACAACTTGATAATTTCCCGTCGTTGTACTCTAATTGTTGCTAACCAACTACGACTGCGTTGATTTGGTTGAAATTCCCATTTGAGCAAATGTCCAATTAATATACTAAGACGATTTCTCAATTCTTGGCGTTCCTTTCTTCCCAAAGATTCGATTTCCTCAATTAAATTGGGTAAGTCAAGCTGGTTCCATTGGTGATGACGCAAAAGGTTAGCCTGTTCTTGAGTCCAACTGTAAAAGTCTGCTTCATAGAAGTTTTGCATCAGCTTCTTTTTAGTTTTTCAGGTTTGTAGTGTCTACAAAATTTTTAAATTCATAATTCATAATTACGCTTAAGATAGAGATTTAAACCTTATTTGATACAGTACTGTCTGCATAAGCATCAGTTACGAATCACGAATTATGAATTAGAAAGTTACCACACTCCGAATTGATTCACCTTTGTGCATCAATTCAAAAGCATCATTAATTTGCTCAATGGGCATCACATGAGTAATCAAATCATCAATATTTATCTTACCTTCCATATACCAATCAACAATTTTTGGCACATCTGTACGTCCTCTAGCGCCACCGAATGCCGAACCTTTCCAAACGCGCCCAGTTACTAACTGAAAAGGACGAGTACTGATTTCCTGTCCAGCACCAGCAACGCCGATAATCACACTGACACCCCAACCTTTGTGGCAGCATTCTAATGCTTGACGCATAACTTTGACATTACCGATACATTCAAAACTGTAATCAGCACCGCCTTTTGTTAAATCAACCAGATAAGGAACTAAATCACCTTCTACTTCCTGGGGATTGACAAAATGCGTCATACCAAATTTTTCTGCCAAAGCGCGTTTGCTGGGATTAATATCCACCCCGACAATCATATTTGCCCCTACCAACCGCGCCCCTTGGATGACATTTAAGCCAATACCACCCAAGCCAAAAACTACGACATTTGCCCCAGGTTCCACCTTGGCAGTATTGATAACTGCACCAACACCAGTAGTTACACCACAGCCAATGTAGCAAACCTTATCAAATGGGGCGTCTTCTCGAATTTTTGCCAAGGCGATTTCCGGCAGCACCGTATAGTTGGCAAAAGTGGATGTACCCATATAATGATGAATCATTTGCCCATCGAGACTGAAGCGACTAGTGCCATCGGGCATAACACCGCGTCCTTGAGTTAGGCGAATAGCTTGACAGAGATTAGTTTTAAAACTCAAACAATATTCGCACTGGCGACATTCGGGAGTGTATAGGGGAATCACATGATCCCCTGGTTTAAGACTGGTGACACCGGCCCCTACTTCCACTACTACACCAGCACCTTCATGTCCTAAAATAGCCGGAAACAAACCTTCAGGATCGTCACCAGATAAGGTAAAAGCGTCCGTATGACAAACCCCGCTTGCTTTAACCTCAACTAAAACTTCGCCGGCTTTTGGCCCCGATAGTTGAACAGTTTCAATCGTTAACGGCTTACCTGCACTGTAAGCTACTGCTGCTTTAACTTCCAATGTCAGCACTCCTGTATAGTTTTGTCATTTGTCATTTGTCATTTGTCATTGGGCATGGGGCATTGGGCATTGGGCATTATGAAGAAGGGTAAAGGGGAAGGGGTTTGTTTCTTTATCCTTTACCCTTTACCCTTTAACTTTGTCCCCTCATCTCCCCTCATCAGTATTGAGCGCATGATACACTTTTGTATCACTTCATCAGATTTACTAAGCGCGATCGCCACTATAACGATAAATATTATTACCTTTGTTAAAATATCATTCTCTAGCTAGATTGGTTAAAGACGGCAACAGCTGTTTTGACAACGATGTAAACTGGATGTCAGCAGCAACTCCCAAATAATTTGTTCACCCCTCAATTAATACATTTTGTCACAGCTTATGAACCCTGCCCTAACACAAATTGGCGCTCAAATGTCCAACCTGACTGGCGTAAGAGCAATCATGAAGGATATTATCGAAACATTACGAGCGGGTGCAGGGCAGCAGTTTATTAATTTGAGTGCTGGTAATCCGTTGATTTTGCCAGAGGTAGAACAATTATGGCGGGATTGCACTGCACAGCTTTTGGCTAGCCCAGAATATGGTGAGGTGGTTTGTCGCTACGGCTCAAGTCAGGGTTATGCACCATTAATTGAAGCGATCGCTAATGATTTTAACAAACGCTACGGGTTAAACTTAAGCGATCGCAATATCCTGATCACCCCCGGTAGTCAAACCCTCTACTTCTACGCTGTAAATACCTTCGGTGGCTACACCCCCAGTGGTGAGTTAAAACAAATCGTTTTGCCCCTCAGCCCTGACTACACAGGTTACGGCGGTATCTGCTTAGTTCCAAAAGCCTTAATCGCTTACAAACCGACTCTCGATATTGATGAAGCCGCCCACCGATTTAAATATCGCCCCGACTTCAGCCAGCTATCAATTACAGAAAATACAGGTTGTGTTCTCTTCTCTCGCCCCTGTAATCCCACTGGTAATGTCCTCAGTGATGATGAGGTGAAAAAGATTGCTGCCCTGGCTGCGCCTTACAATCTGCCTGTGTTAATTGACTCAGCTTATGCACCTCCCTTCCCCGCATTAAACTTTACCGAAATGACACCAGTGTTTGGTGATAATATTCTCCACTGTATGAGTTTATCGAAAGCGGGATTACCAGGAGAAAGGATTGGTATTGCCATTGGGGATGAAAAGTGGATTGAAGTGCTGGAGTGTTTTCAGGCAAATATGAGCCTCCATTCTTCACGTTACGGCCAAGCGATCGCAGCTCTTGCAATTAATTCTGGCCGCTTAGTAGAAATTTCTCACACTGTCATCCGTCCCTTCTACCAAAATAAATTTACCGTTTTAGAAACCAGCTTAGAACAAGCGATGCCCAAGGATTTACCTTGGTTTCTCCATCGCGGTGAAGGGGCAATTTTTGCTTGGTTGTGGTTACAGGATTTACCCATCACCGACTGGGAATTTTACCAGCAATTAAAGCAAGTAGGTGTGATTATTGTCCCTGGAAGTACCTTCTTCCCTGGATTAGAGGAAGAGTGGGCGCACAAACACCAATGCTTCCGCATCAGCCTTACCGGTAGCGATGAAGAGATTGCCACAGCAATGCAACGTCTAGCAAAAGTGACTGAGGAAGCTTATAAGCGTGCGCCCGTGACTGCCTAGCACCGCAAGGCGGAATTAAAAATTAAAAATTAAAAATGAATACAGCCTAAGCGTTTCATTGATTTGAAATGGGTGGTTTATTTCCACCGTGTTGTACTAGTAGGAAAGATGGAAATGAAACACGAAGAAGCTAATAAAGATATTGGAGGCAGAGGGGCAGAGAAGCAGAGGGGCAAGAGAGTAGGAGGAAATTCAAAAATTAAAAATGTCCAATCTCCAGCCCCTAATCCCCAGCCCCTAGTTCCTAGTCCCCAATCCCCAATCCCCAATCTTGATAATTGGCTAGAAATTGGTAAGATTGTTTCCCCTCAAGGATTGTCTGGAGAATTACGGGTTTACCCTGTATCAGACTTTCCCGAAAGATTTGAGGTGCCGGGAAAACGTTGGTTGTTGCGTTCAGGTGAAAAAGAACCACAACCAATCGAATTATTGACAGGACGTTATATCAGTAACAAAAACTTGTATGTGATTAAATTAGCTGGCGTAGAAAATTGCGATCAGGCGGAGGCGTTGCGCGGTTGTACGTTAATGGTGCCAGCTAGCGATCGCCCCCAATTAGGCGAAGATGAATATCATGTCCTCGATTTGATTGGCTTGGAAGTCTTCATGCAAGGATCTGGCGAACTCGTTGGTACAGTGGTAGACATCATCCCGGCCGGCAATGATTTGTTAGAAGTAAAGTTCCATGAATCATTTACTACTGACAAAAAGCAAAAGACTATTTTGATTCCATTTGTGGAAGCGATCGCACCAGTTGTAGACTTGAAATCTAATCGCATTGAAATCACGCCGCCGCCTGGGTTATTGGAAATTAATAATTAAGTCATTAATTGAATGATAATTTTTAATTTTTAATTCGGAGCAAAGCGACGTGACTCAAGCTTTACCAAAAATCGTAACTTTTGAAGAATTTGTCAAGTGGAAACCGGAGAATGAGCGCTATGAATTGCACAACGGAACAATTGTCAAAATTCCTCAACCTGTAGGAGATCATGAAGAGGTAACAGGATTTTTAGCTTTTGAACTGACTAGAGAATGTATCCGTTTAAATCTCCCCTACTTCATACCCAAGACAGCACTAGTCAAACCACCTGTAAATGAATCAGGTTACTCGCCAGATGTGCTGTTGTTGAATCGCCCTAATTTAATCAATGAACCTCTGTGGAAAAAAGAATCTACTGTTATTCAATCTGCATCAATTCCTGTAATTATTGAAGTTGTTAGTACAAATTGGCGTGATGATTACCTCAAAAAATACGCTGATTATGAAGAGATGGGAATTTCTGAATATTGGATTGTTGATTATGGTGCTTTAGGCGGTAGGGAGTTTATTGGCAAACCAAAGCAACCTACAATCTTAGTTTGTTCTTTGGATGAAGGTGAGTATCAAGTTAGTAAGTTTAGGGATGCAGACCTTATCCATTCCCCAACATTTCCAGAGTTAAATCTCACTGCTAAACAGATTTTTCAAGCGGGTAATATTTCAACTTAGATATATTTGAGCAAATAATTATTAATTGATAGTTCATAAATTTCAAGACAGAGCAGTTTGATTTATCCATTAATAAATTAAGCTGATAAAATACAGTATTAATACCAATACAGTTCAGAATGAGCAACAAAACCCTCATGTAGAGACGCGATTTATCGC
>NZ_JBDNJQ010000154.1:0-20385 GCF_051172895.1 Nostoc sp. CALU 1950
TCGCCGTCTTTACAAGAATCAGTCCTTTGTAGAGACGGCGATTTATCGCGTCTTTGCGATTAGCAGCATGTCATCAAAAAACCTTATCCGAACCGTATTGGGAGCAGAGGAGAAAGAGTTAATTTTCTCCACCTGCTCCCTGCTCCCCTGCTTCTCCGTCATCTCCCCACTCCCTCTGCCCAAAGCTATTGTTTTTAAGAGTGTTTGTATTGACCGCGGCGTTACTTGTAACGCCGCAGTCATCAAAAACTACAGACGACCGATGTTAGTCAGTCCTAAAACGATGCCAATGCCGATAATATGACCAAAAGCCATCGCACCAACGAATGTTGGGATACTAATTGGCAGGATAGGGAACTTGGGGCCAACTAGGGGTTTTTCAATCCTAGTACTTAGTAAAACCATTACTAAGCTGCTGACACTGATGATGATCGCTACTGTAGGATTCCACACAGGGGTTGCGGGAACAGATGCAGCTACTGCTAGAAAAATAGAGGAAATCAAGCTTTTGTCTCCTAAAGGGAAAAGTTAATCGTAGACCAACAAGATTATAAAATTACAAGGCCCAAAAGTTTTTTAGATAGTTTAGACTTTTCAAGTGATTATTTAAATTTGTTCAGATATTCATGCGCGTTAAGATTTGCGGCATTACTCAACCAGAGCAGTCTATAGCGATCGCCTCTCTTGGCGCAACGGCACTAGGATTTATTTGTGTACCAACTTCACCTCGCTACGTTACTACATCGCAAATTCGGGCAGCAGTAGCAGAACTCCCGGCAAATATTGACACAATTGGTGTTTTTGCCAACGCTAGCATCTCTGAAATCTGCCAGATAGTTGTTGATTCTGGGTTGACTGGCGTCCAGTTACACGGAGATGAACCGCCAGATTTTTGCGACCAAGTACGTCAATCTTTACCCAAGGTCGAAATTATCAAAGCACTTAGAATTCGTAGTCTTGAGCATCTTGACACAGCTGCTGATTACACAAAATCTGTGGATACTTTGCTACTTGATGCCTACCATCCGCAACAACTGGGTGGTACAGGCAAAACTTTAGATTGGACGATGCTAGAACAATTTAGCCCTAGTTGTCCTTGGTTTTTAGCAGGAGGACTGACAGCAGATAATATTGTGGAAGCCCTAAATCAGGTTAATCCTAGCGGCATAGATTTATCTAGTGGTGTGGAACGGACACCAGGAGATAAGGATTTAGATAAAGTAGCCAAGTTGTTTGAGAAATTAGGGAGTAGGGAGTAGGGAGTGGAGAGTAGGGGGAGATAAGGGAGATGGGGGAGAATTATTAAATAAATCGCTACCTTGTCTATCCCCATTCCCCATTCCCCATTCCCCATTCCCCATTTATTAAAAGAATGCTGGTTGGTGACGAATCAAGTTAAAAAATTCTTCACGAGTTTTTTGTTCTTCTTGGAACACACCAACCATTGCGCTAGTGACAGTCCAAGAACCTGGTTTCTGCACGCCCCGCATCACCATACACATGTGGCTAGCTTCCATCACCACGGCAACACCTTGAGGTTCTAGAATGGTCTGAATTGCTTCGGCAATTTGGCGTGTTAATCTCTCCTGCACTTGCAAGCGGCGAGAATACATCTCAACAATGCGGGCTAGCTTACTCAATCCCACAACTTTTTGGTTGGGGATATAAGCAACGTGCGCTCTACCCATAAATGGCAGCATGTGGTGTTCGCATAGACTAAAGAAATTAATATCTCTAACTAGTACCATCTCGCTATGCCCTTCATCAAAAATGGCATCGTTAACTAGTTCTTCAAGAGATTGGTTATAGCCACTGGTAAGAAACCGCATTGCCTCGGCTACTCGTTTGGGTGTTTTGAGGAGTCCTTCGCGTTCTGGATCTTCACCAACGCCCAATATTAGTGTCCGCACGGCGTCCTTCATTTCCTCCATCTGTTCCTCTTTTGGCGGGCACACATCTGCTGGTCGCCCGTTATGAGTATTGCGATCGGGTCTAGGAGTTATGGCTTCTGCCAAGTCGGGAATCAGAGGCGATTGAGAGTAATTGGAACCGTTGGAACTAGCGATAGTCATGATTCAGTCTTGGTTATGGTTTAGTCATTGGTCATTGGTCATTAGTCATTAGTCATTTGTAAAAGACAAAGGACGAAGGACTAATTAGAGTGCGCCAGCGCTGGGCATCAGGATCAGTTCATCAATCACTGCCTGTTGTGGTAAAAGTACAGCGTAAAGAATTGACTGAGCCACAATTTCCGGGGTTAACATTTTGGAACGGTCTAGGTTGACATGGACTGTTTCTGTATCCCAAAGTTCGGTATTGACTGCACCGGGACAAATAGCTGTGACACGAATGCCGTGGGTGCGTTCTTCTTGCGCCAGGGTTTGAGTGAGGGCAATCAAACCAGCCTTGCTCACGCTATATGCTCCCCAACCCGGAAAGGGCTGCTTGGCGGCAATTGAAGCGACATTGATAATTGTGCCTGTGCCCCGATCGCGCATTGAAGGTAAAATCCCCATAATGCACCCAAACACGCTGGTGAGATTCAAGTCAATTACCTGTTGCCAGTCTTCAAGGGGAGTTTCGCTCAAAGTGGCTGTATAGGCTATGCCCGCATTGTTTACCAGAATGTCTATATCACCAAAGTCAAGGGCGATCGCTTGGATCTTGTCTTTTACTTCGGAGATCCGTGCTAAATCTACAGCGTAAGCTTTCGCTTCCACCCCAGTATGCTCAACGGCTTCTCTTACCGCCTCCAACTTATCCAAAGAACGGCTGACTAAGGCGACATCTATCCCCGCTTTTGCAAAGGCTAAAGCCGTTGCTTTCCCAATCCCACTACTGGCCCCAGTAATCAGGGCGCGTCGTTTTTGCTCAACACTCATGGTGTCTCCCAATTTTTTGGCAGTTCCCAAAGCCTATTACCACCCAATTATTTACATTTCTCGGTTTGGATAGATTAAAGGAGTCTAAAAATCTGATGATTTTCATTAGGCAAATGCTATGATGCTGCACAATAGTACCCATATTGTGGGTTTTAGCAGTGAAGACAACAAATCATTGCCTGGAAAACCACGCTGTACATTCAAATTAGATTATTTACAAAATACAAAACCCACTCAATTAAGTTGAGTAGATTTACCAAACATGCAAATGCCTATGGCTAGATTGTTAAAAATCTTTAAGCACATAGGCAATTATAGCATTGCTGATCGGCTAATCAATCATTAATGAAGTGCTGTTAGTGGGCAACTTCTGTAAAAACACCAATTTTGCGGAATTTTTCATAACGCAGTTGGCGGCGTTCTGGAGCGGTTAAACGATTGAGTTCGTCCAAATTTTCTAGCAGCACTTGCTTAAGAGTATTAGCGGCTTTTAGAGGGTCGGAATGAGCGCCACCAGTGGGTTCGGGCAGTATTTGGTCAATAATTCCCAATTTTTTCAGGTCGTGGGAAATAATTTTCAGAGCCACGGCGGCTTGGGGAGCCTTACCAGCATCTTTCCACAAAATGGCGGCGCAGGCTTCGGGAGTGGCAACGGTATAAACGGAGTGTTCAAACATGAGTAGGCGATCGCCTACGCCAATACCGAGTGCGCCACCAGAGCCGCCTTCACCAATGACTGTGCAGATAATTGGCACATCCAAGCAGAACATTTCCCGCAAGTTGTAAGCGATCGCTTCTCCTTGACCTTGGTGTTCTGCTTCTACACCAGACCAAGCTCCTGGTGTGTCGATAAAAGTTAGTATCGGCATACTAAACTTATTGGCGTGTTCCATCAACCGCATGGCTTTGCGGTAGCCGCCAGGGTAAGGCATTCCAAAGTTACGGGCAATATTGTCTTTAGTATCCCGTCCTTTTTGATGACCCAACATCACCACAGGTTGTCCACTTAGACGACCGACACCACCAACTAAAGCCGGATCGTCACCACCACAGCGATCGCCATGTAATTCCATCCATTCATCACTAATAGCCTGAATGTAATCGAGAGTACTGGGGCGACGCGGATGACGAGCGACTTGCAATCGCTGAGACGGGGATAGACTCGTGAAAATTTCCTCACGCAGTTGCATGGCACGTGCTTCTAGTTGGCGAATTTGACCAGAAACATCGACGCCATTTTCTTCTGCAAGTTGCCGAATTTGATCAATTCGGGTTGCAAGTTCTGCTAGGGGTTTTTCAAAATCTAGCAGTAGCGGTTTACGCTCGGTAGTTGCCATCGTAGGGGTTATAAGTTACGAGTTATAAGTTATCTATCCTTTGTCCTTAGTCCTTTGTCAGTTGTCCTTAGTCCTTTGTCAGTTGTCCTTTGTCCTTTGTCCTTTGCAAATAACAAATGACTAATGACCAATGACCAATGACTAATGACTAATGACAAATGACTAATGACCAATGACTAAACTAGCAGCGGTCTAAATCCATGTTTTACTGACACCCGACCAATCTGCTCCATTTTGTCTACGGTAATCTGATTCCGTCCCCACGAAAAGTTCGTGTATAACTTCTCAAATTCCAGCAGCATTGATTCGGCAAAACAAGCAAACAACTGACGGGCTGGCACGTCCATATTGACTATTTTCATAATCTTCCAGTCAATATCCAGGGAATGCTCTACGATTCCACCATTTAATACGTGTACACCAGGATGCTGAATTTTGGTTGCTAAGTTTTTCGGATAACCACCATCAATCAACAAACAGGGTTGTTTCAAAGTAGTGGGGTCAATTTCCACGCCTCTGGGCATACTAGCAACCCAAACTACAACATCAGCTTGGGGCAGTGCTTCTGTCAAACCCATGATTTTCCCTCGCCCCAATTCGCCTTGCAACTCTTTGAGACGTTCTTGATCACGGGCGATCAACAAAAGTTCTTGGACATCTGTTTTCGCATCTAGCCACCGTGTAACTGCACTACCAATATCCCCAGTTGCCCCACATATAGCAACAGTCGCTTTTGACAGATCAATTCCCAGTTGTTTTGACGCTTCTTCCACCTGCTTACAAATAATGTAGGCAGTATGTGTGTTTCCAGTGGTGAAGCGTTCAAACTCTAGTTTGATGTTGCGGACTTGGCTAAACTGCTCTAACTTAAAGTTTTCAAAAATAATTGAGGAAAATCCGCCTAAAGCTGTGATGTTAATGCCGTGCTTTTGTGCATGGGCCATGGCGTTGAGGATTTTGCGCGTTGCGGCTTTGATGCGGCGACTAGCTAGCATTTCCGGCAAAAAGCAAGACTCTACATATCTTCCTTCAATTTGTTGTCCCGTTACACTGGTGACAATAATGGTATCAACAATTTGCGGTGGGGCGCTACACCAAAAGTCTAACCCTTGATCGGCATATTCTGGGTATCCCAATTCTTGAGCTACCGCTTGAGCGTGTTCTAAACTAGTCAGATGTCCAATTAGACCAAACATGTAGTGATTATTAGGCTTATGCTATTTTGAGGCGTGGAATTTAGTAGAGTTGGGAGTTAGGAGTTCTGAGTTCTGAATTTCAACTACTCAGCACTCAGCACTCGTTACTGGGCACTCTTTTAAGCGGCTATGAGTCCGTAGGCTGACAAGCGCATGATATCGCGAGTCGTGAAACCGATGTTACTTAATGCTTCACCGTACTGAATCATAAAGTCTTCTACTAAAGCATCTTTTTCCATTGCCATTGTGTGAGCATCACCTTCTACTTGGTTGAGCATTCTCCAGACTATGGGTAGGTTCTGGCGGTTTGCAAGTTCAAGTTCAGCTTTGGCTTCTGTAAAGTGTTCTTTTAACCAAACTTCTCCAAAGTTCAGGTGGCTATATTCTTCTTTTACTACTCCCTCAGTGATTTTGCGGGCAAAAGCGTCGGCGACGGGGATGTAAATGTTATATGCTGCGATCGCAAAACATTCGATAATCAAAGACTGAATCAATAGACAAGTGACGACTTTACCTTCTGCCGCCGCAGTTTGGAAGTTTTGGTGTAGTCCAGAGAAAAACTCCTTAGCAAATTCCAAATCTGGGGTGACTTCCAAGTTGCGCCCACAAGCTTCAAATCCTTTCTTGTGGCGGCTTTCCATCTTGGAGAGGCGAATCAATTCATCATGAGATTCCGGTAGCAGTTGGGCTAGGGTGATGTAATTTTCATGGGCTTCTTGTTCCCCTTCAATCACGATCGCATTAATCCGGCTATAAGCATCTTTGTATGTTTCGCTCTTGAAATCTAATCCTTTAAATTCGTCTGTAAGCTGCGGCATGGTTATGTTTACTCCTGTAAACCTGAATTATTTGACACCAGGATTCAATTTACCCTATGAACTGAGGGTAACAATCACTGTGGTTTAATTTAACTTAACAAGTAACTATGTTTATAGATTAACTGTTGCTGGAGGAGATGCTCTAGTCCTAGCGAAACAAATGCTTTGCAGTTCAAGTTATGTCTAAACCAAACCCGAATTTGAAATCTGGCGATTTTTTGAGCCTAGTAGTCTTACTGCTAGGGGCATTTATCGTTCTACTACCGCTGTTTGTGGTCTTTCTCACCTCCTTTGCACCGACCGCCGCCAGCCCAGAAAATTTGTCCAAAAATAACTGGTCTTTAGCAAATTACCGCGTTGCATGGCAACAGGGAAAATTTTTGCTGGCGTTTGCTAATTCTACCTTGGTAGCGATCGCTGTGACGGCGTTTCAGATTGTCACTTCTGCTTTGGCTGGTTACGCCTTAGCACGCCTGAAGTTTCGGGGACGCCAAGCACTGCTATTAGTCGTTTTAGCAACTTTGGTGATTCCCTTTCAGTTATTGGTGATTCCCATCTTTTTGGTTTTGAAGTGGGGACACATGATAAATACATATTGGGCGCTTATTTTACCCACTGCGGTCAACGGGTTTGGGATTTTCTTGTTACGTCAGTATTTCCAGACAATTCCCGTGGAATTAGAGGAAGCCGCAGCCATAGATGGGGCGAACCGACTGCAAATTTTGTGGCGAGTGATGTTACCTTTAGCCCGTCCGGCGTTGGTGACACTATTTTTGTTCACTTTCATCGGTGAATGGAATGATTTATTTAAGCCTTTAGTATTTACGACACGACCAGAATTAAGAACGGTGCAGCTGGCATTGGCAGAGTTTCAAGAGCAATTTACGAATAATTGGCCCTTGATGATGGCAGCAGTGACCATAGCGACAGTTCCAGTGATGGTATTATTTCTCATCGGTCAGCGTCAGTTCATTCAGGGTATTGCGGCGACGGGGATTAAGAATTAGCAACAAAACCTATATGTAGAGACGCGAATTATCGCGTCTTCAAAGACCAATCATCTACACCAATAACCCTTAACCCAAGCGTATTGCCTTTTAGTTCATTCAATGCATAAAGGTAATCCAACGTGAGTTCGACAAGTCTTATTTGACCTCTCCCCCAGCCCCTCTCCGACCCGGAGAGGGGAGCAAAAAGCGGAATTTTTCTTGCTCCTCCCGTTTCGGAGAGGGAGGCTGGGAGGGAGAGGTTCATCGAACTCACGTTAATCCAGCGTTAAAATATTAAGTTTTGTGACACTCTGCGTAATTTTTCCTAGCCAAGCCGAATCAACAATGATACACATCCTTTAGGAAATGGAAACAGTTATGGACTCTGAAACATTACAGAAGTTACAAGCAGAAGTTGAGCAGAAACTACTTGAAAGCGTTAATAACGCTGGCTTATACGCATTGCTTGAAAAATACGGAGTATTAGATGATAGAGCTTTGACAGTTCAGTGGCAGTGCAATCTTGACCCAAACAAAATCAAATCTGGTAGTGCAGGCATAGAACAGGAAATTGTTCTAATGGAAAATTCATGGTGTATCCCTTGCCCGTCAACTGGCGACCCTTTCGGCTGCAACTGCTAAATAATTTAGCTTTTGTACTGTAAAAAGTTTATTCTAGTGAGTATAAAAATGCTGAACTTTGCATTTACTAGTTAGGCTACAGAGATAATCTTAAGTATCACTATACCTAATTAGCAAGGAGCAGTATTTCAATATACTCTTACTTTTTGGGTGCAAGTTTCTAATGTCTGGAAACCGAAGCAGTTGGTGCTGGGAGTTAGGAATAGTGAGTACTTTAGCAATTGCTGGAGTGCTCACTTTCTTTGAGAATTTTGCCTTAGCCCAAATACAAAGGGATGGCACACTTGGATCTGAAAGTTCAATCATTACGCCAAAGCTAATCGATGGTCAGCCTATAGACCAGATTGATGGTGGGGCAGTTCGTGGTACAAACTTATACCACAGCTTTGAACAGTTTTCTGTCTCTGCGGGAAGTACAGCCCACTTTAACAATGCAATAAATATTCAAAATATCATCGGTCGGGTAAGTGGCAATTCGATTTCTAATATAGATGGCATTCTGAAAGCTAACGGCACAGCCAACCTGTTTCTGATTAATCCTAACGGCATTGTTTTTGGGTCTAATGCTTCTTTAAATATCGGCGGTTCATTTGTGGCAAGTACGGCTAGTAGCTTGAACTTTGCTGATGGTACAAAGTTTAGTGCTACATCTCCTCAAGCTACACCTCTACTGACACTAAGTGTTCCCATTGGTTTGCAATTTGGAGCAACTGCTGCTCCCATCCGCAATCAATCCCAAGCCAAACCAGATGGCGCAGTTAATATCTTTAGGCAAGGCGTTGGTCTACAGGTGCAGCAAGGCAAAACCCTGGCACTGATAGGCGGCGACATAACGCTAGAGGGGGGAAATATCACAGCAAAGGATGGAAGAGTTGAGTTAGCAAGCGTCGCTGGTAATAGTCTGGTTAGTTTAAGCCCAACGAATCAAGGTTGGGCATTTGGATATGAAGGTGTTCAAAATTTCCAGAACGTCGAAGTAATCCAGTTAAATAAAATTCGATCTACTGTAGATACTCATGGAGAGGGGCGCGGCAATATTCAGGTGCAAGGGAAGCTTGTGCGGGTAGCTGGCGGTTCCCTAATTCTAGTTGATCTCTTTAGAGGGCAATCAGGAGGGGATTTGACAGTGAACGCCTCAGAGTCTGTAGTAGTTGAACAAGATACACAAGTGTTTACTCAGAGTTTATCAAACGGAAACTCTGGAAACATAAATGTCACTACTCAGAAGTTGGTGGTCAGAAGTGGGGCACAATTACACGGGCAATTGACCATAAACGCATCAGATTCCGTGGAACTAATCGGTGGCACCTCCATTCCTGTGTTTCGAGATGGTAGTGATTTAATATCCAGTGGATTATTTAGTGCAACTTATGGCGATAAAAACGCTGGCAGTATCACAATTAATACTGGAAAGTTGCGTATCCAAGGAGGGGCAAGAATATCAACAAGCTCTGAGGGTATATATAGGTTTATTTCTAACCAACTTACACCAAAAAATACAGGAAAAGCAGGAAACTTGACGGTAAACGTCTCTGATTCCGTAGAATTAATTGGAACCTCACCAAATGGTTCTAGGCTCAGTGGCTTATTTTCTGGAACTGAAGGGCCTGGAGATGGCGGCAACTTGACCCTAACGACAGGGCGATTGATTATCAAGGATGGGGCTGCAATAACTGTGAGCAGCCAAGCTCGAAAAAATGTAATCTATGTCGGAGATCCAAATAACCTAGGGAAAGCTGGCGATTTAAATATAACCGCTCGCTCCATAGTTCTGGACAATAAAGGAAAGCTTACAGCTGAAACCGAGTCAGGTCGAGGCGGGAATATTGCGGTACAGGTGCAGGACTTATTATTGATGCGCCGCGAAAGTAAAATAACCACTAATGCAGGTAAGACAGGGCTTGGTGGAGATGGCGGTAATATCACCATCAAAGCACCTAATGGCTTTGTTGTCGCCGCTCCCTTTGCAAATAGCGATATCACTGCCAATGCCTTCTCTGGCTCTGGTGGTAAAATCACAATCACCGCTAAAAATATCTTTGGGTTTGTACCCCGCACTCGTGCAGACGTAGAGAGACTTGATCCGGAAGAAATAAACCCGAAGAACTTGCGAACAAGTGACATTACCGCATTTTCTCAGCAAAACCCTTTATTAAATGGCACTGTACAAATCAACTCACCAGATGCTGACCCCAGTAAAGGATTAGTAGAATTACCCGTAAATCTGGATGATGCTTCGCAGCAAATTACTGCTGGTTGTAATTCTGGTGGGAAAATAGCCAGTAGTTCATTTGTTGCTACTGGGCGTGGAGGACTAGCACCCGATCCCACGGAGCTATTGATAGCTGATGCGGTGCTAGCAGATTGGATTACACTCTCTCCAGAGAGTCAGAATCGTGCTGGCAGTATTCAGAAAGGAGTAGTAGTTCAAGCGCAGCCAAATACAGAAGAAAAATCACAGAAAGTTAATTCTGTCAATGAATCTACTCAAATTGTGGAAGCCCAAGGATGGGTAATAGATGCCAATGGGAAGGTGGTTCTGGTTGCTCAAGTACCTATTGCGTCGCCCCATAACTCCTCGCTCACCGCTACATCTTGTGCTGGTAATTAGTGGTCTGTCCCATTAATTTTGCAAGGTTTGTAGTAAGCACTTAAGTGCTTAAAAATTCAGGACTAAAGTCCTTACTACAAACTTTTATAACCCTTCAGAACTAATGGGACAGACCATTAGGCCCTTTGTATTAAAGTAATTGCTCAGTGTGTTGGCGATCGCAACAGAAAGATATGACTAAATTGATTTCATAATAGTCATTGAGCATCCCACAAGATTTGTTAGAGGCAACGGATAAAGCCGTTCAGGCAGGAAAAGCCAAAAGCCGCAACGAGTTTGTAACACGGGCATTACGGCGTGAACTCGCTGTGCAAAAACGGGCAGAAATTGATGCAGCCTTAGCAGAAATGGCAAATGATGTAGAGTATCAAGCCGAAGTTTTGCAGATGGAGGCAGAATTTGCCCCGGCTCAGTGTGAAGCTTTGAAGTTATACCAATTCAATTAATGGTTGCAACACATCCTTGTGTAAAGACGCGATGAATCGCGTCTCTACAAGATGGTCTATTTGTCGCATTCTTTTTTCAGATTGGTATTAGAGGAAACTCCAGAATGAGACAGGGTGAAGTCTACGACGCCCGTCTAGAGCCGACTGAAGGATCAGAACAGGGTGGATACCCGTCCAGTCATTAATTCTGCCTCCTGCCCCCTGCCTCCTTAACTCACCAACTGCGCGGCGGAATTGAAAAATTGACGACACAACCCCTTCGTGACTAAAAGTGTTGTCAACAAGTTAGCGAAAGCAACCATAAATATAATCAAAATTTCATAAGATACAGCATCCAGGGGTTTAACACCAGCTAGCAACTGTCCGGTGGTAATTCCTGGTATTGCCACCATACCGATGAGAATCATTTGATTGAGAGTGGGAATCAATCCGGCTTTGATGGCGTCTTTGCGATACTGGCTAACTGCTTGCTCTGGAGTTGCACCTAAGCTTAAATGGGTTTCTATTTCGAGATGGCTGGAATTAATGGTGCTGACAAGACGATCGCCTGCGATCGCAGCTGCATTGGTAGCATTACCTAAAACTATCCCTGCTAAAGGAATTATATACTGTGGTTCATACCATCTCTCTGGTTGAACGATCAAGAAGTTGGTGTAAAGCACTGTCAGGGCAGTACTAATTAAAATTGCACCCCACACCAAAGGCAACACATGAGGAATTTTTTGGCTGATGCGATTTCGTGCGACAATCGCCGTAATTGTCAGCATTATTACTAATAACGCCAAAACTGCCCAAGCATTGTCTAAAGCCAAGATGAAATCTAAAATGTATCCCAATACAAGAAGTTGTAAGATGGTTCTCCCAGTAGCAAGGGCTAAGTTTAACTCTAGTCCTAATTTTTCCCAGGCAGATAAACCAATGGCGATCGCCATCAATCCCACAGCAATAGCTAAATCCACAAAATCCAGCTTGATCAATTCCTGCATGGGTTCTCTATCTCCTAGTATTTTCTTCTCAAAGCAGCCCACACAAGAGGAACTTTGATCCGATGTGTTGGATCTTGGTTGATATATATCACTTTCATCAATTCAAAATTCCAAATGGTACGACCTTAACATGGCAAACACCTAGTATGCCTACTATCTGTAAATTAAATGTGCGGCAGTTTACCGCGTCACAATTTAAGTAAAAACCCTAATAGATGCGTATCTTGGGCGATAGTCTTTTAGTAGCTCCTATATTGATTAACAATTCAATCAGCAAAAATTGACTGTCGAAGTGCATCCTTTGTATCTCCCGATAAAATGAGAACTCATGATCCAAAGTGTAAATCCCATCCCTGCCTTTGATATCAAGCAGCAATACACCACCATCGAAGCAGAAGTAAGTGCAGCCGTCTTAGAGGTTTTAGCTTCTGGCCGCTATATTGGCGGCCCCTTAGTCGAAGGCTTTGAACAACAGTTTGCCGCTTATAATACTGTTACAGAATGTGTGGCTTGTAATTCTGGTACTGATGCGCTCTACTTAGCGTTACGAGTCTTGGACATTGGTGCAGGCGATGAAGTGATTACAACGCCTTTCACCTTTATTGCTACATCTGAAGTGATTAGCGCCGTTGGTGCAAAGCCTGTTTTCGTTGATATTGACGCTACTACGTTTAATTTAGATGTGGAGCAATTAGCGGCGGCCATTACACCCAAAACCAAAGCGATTATCCCGGTTCACCTATTTGGACAACCTGTGGATATGACATCATTAATGGCGATCGCTCAATCTCACAATTTGGCAATAATTGAAGATTGCGCTCAGTCTACAGGGGCAATGTGGGCTGATCAGAAAGTAGGAAGTATTGGACATATTGGTTGCTTTAGTTTCTACCCTACCAAAAATCTTGGTGGTTGCGGCGATGGCGGAGCAATAACGACTAATGATCCAGCGATCGCTACTAAACTGCGAATATTACGAGATCATGGTAGTAAAGTTCGATATTTACATGAGGAAATCGGTGTAAATAGCCGCTTGGATGCTCTGCAAGCAGCCATTTTGCAGATTAAGCTGCGTTATTTAGATATTTGGAATGATCGCCGCCGAGATATCGCCAACTATTATTATCAGTTCCTCAGTCAACTTTCGGGGATAGTCCCGCCCCAAGAATTACCAGGGGGTATTGGGGTATGGAATCAATACACTATTCGCATATCAGGCGAAGGGCGCAATGGTTCTAGCGCCAAATATCGAGATTGGGTGCGTAGTCAATTGCAAGAACAGGGCGTAAGTTCAATGATTTACTACCCCCATCCTTTACATTTGCAGCCAGTTTATCAAAATCTGGGCTATGAAATTGGGGACTTACCAATAGCAGAGCAAGCTTGCCATGAGGTTATATCCCTACCTATGTTCCCAGAATTGACACAACAGCAGCAAGATCAGGTGATTTATGCGTTGAAGGATTGTTTGGGTTGAGGGGATAGGAGATAGGGGATAGGGAATAGGAAATTTCCATTTTACTACTCACCACTCCCCACTCCCTACTTCTTACTCAGCACTCAGCACTCAGCACTCAGCACTCTTGCAGCCGCTAAGGCTTCTACTAGTCCACGCACAGCGGCAATCATTGCGATTTCGCTATTGAGTTGGTTGATGGCGGAACCAACACCAACACCCGCAGCACCAGCTGCGATCGCTAAAGGTGCGGTAACGTTAGAAATACCTGAAGCACACAATACTGGTACTGACACCACACGGGAAATCTCAAAAGCTGCTGCCAACGTCGGGGCAGCTTTTTCAATTAATCCTAGAGTTCCGGGGTGAACTGGGTTACTGCTAGTACCGCCTTCGGTTTGGATAATGTCCGCTCCAGCTTTCACCAATTCTTCTGCTAACTGTACCTGTTGATCTAGTTCCAAAATGTGGGGAACGGTGACAGATAGGGTGATTTCTGGGAGGAGAGCGCGGGTTTGCTTGGTTAGCGCTAGCACTTCCAAAGCTTCAAAGCGGCGTCCTTGAGCATAGAAAGAATCGAAATTCCCGATTTCAATTAAATCAGCACCAGCTGCCACTGCTTGCACAAATTTATCTGGCTCTACTGCTGAAACACAAATAGGTAAATTTGTCAATCTTTTAGCTAGCTGGACTAAAGTTGGATCGGCGGCAATATCAACGAAAGTAGCACCGCCTAATTCAGCAGCTTTGACAGTAGCAGCAACGCTAGCAGCGTCGAAATTATTCAAACCGCTGATCACTTTTAGAACGCGGCGGTTAGTAAATGCACGTTTGAGTGTGGAATGCATCGTCATAGTTTGGCTTTTGAAGCTACGAAAATTAGGTATATTCTACCGTCCCTCAGTTGATGAGAGACTAAATCACTATAGTACTTGCCAAATATTGATAATTTTATCGAGTCAGGCAGAAGGCAGAGGGCAGTCTTGCTGGAGGAAAACCCGACGCCCGCAACTCGCTAACTCACATCTTGCACCTAGCCCTAGCGATTAGAAATCGCGGCTATACAAACGAACGCGAACAGCGTCTCGCAGAGAAGTCCGCCTGGTATCAATACACTTCAGATAAGACCAAAACATTTGTAGAGACGGCGATTTATCGCGTCTTGAAAACCTAAAATTTTGTACAGTTAGCCCTTAACTGAACCGTATTGCGCCTGGTATTGTGAAGACTAACGCAAAATCAAGGCTTTTCAACCTGCGGAGGCAGGTTTTGTCTGTGTAGCCGCGACTTCTAGTCGCCTGGTGCAAGATATAAGCTAAGGCGATGTCTGACAGGAGTACTCATTTAGGTGTAGATTATTCACCCCCTGCTTTGAAATTTATTTTATTTAATAAAACTTAAAAGAGGTTTATTATCCTCTAAAATCTTTTGCAGAGATTTAGGTAAGATATATGGCTGATATTGTTGATATTGCAGTTACGGCTGAGTCTTTTAAAACACTGGTGGCAGCTGTACAAGCTGCTGGTTTAGTAGAAACATTAAAAAGTCCTGGGCCGTTCACTGTCTTTGCACCAAATGACGATGCTTTTGCCAAGTTACCAGCGGGAACTATCCAAACTCTGTTACAGAATATTCCCCAGCTAACGCGGATTTTAAAGTATCATGTCGTTCCAGGAAAGCTGCTAAAGGCTGATTTGGCAGAGATCGGAACGGTTAATTCTGTGGAAGGTTCACCCATTAAAATTGATTCTTCCGATGGTTTTGAAGTTAAAAATGCCACAGTTTTAGCAGCAGATATCGAAGCTGATAACGGTGTAGTACACGTTATCGATACGGTAATTTTACCGGGTTAATTCAGCTAGGGTGGAAAATACCCACCCTAGCTATCTAAAATCTTTAGAATTAACTAACTATTGAGTAGTATCAAAACGTAACTCAATAGTTTAATTTATGTTATATTCGCAATGTGATTACTCACTCATCTGTTAATATAGATTTCGTTATTTTAAAATAAAGTAAATTAAATTCTTAAAAAGCTAACATCTATCCCAACAAAATTAATGCTCGATTTTAACACCTTAGCTGAATTCTCTCGTGGCAACTGCATAGGTATCTGTGCATTTCTTGTACCAGCGAACTTGCTGATCACAATTTTAACGATGAGCCTAGTAGCGTTACGTCGCCCATCATCTCAAGTGTGGCAATCTGCTGGAATTGCTAGCTTTTTCGCTTCTGTAATGATACTGCACGTATATACCTGGTTCCAGATTGGCGTGGTGATGGCTCCTACTTATATCTTGATGTCGCTAGCAATCAGCTGCTTGGTAACTAATTTAGCAGCAATTCTTTTCCAAAGACGCTACAGCAACACCCCTAGTCTTTCCAACAACTCCTGAAATCTACACGTACTCTTAACGACAATTAGTGAACTTTAAATTTTGGATTTTGGATTGAAAGATTCAAAATTCAAACCTGGTTTCAGAGGAACTAGTTTGAACCATAGAAAAATCTCAAATCTCAAATCCCAAATTGATTGACACTTTTCCACTCATGTTCAAGGATGGCATATAGCCAAGAGTCTTGCCATTTTCCCTTAATCCAATGGTGTTCTCGCAAATATCCTTCTTGTTGCATTCCAATTTTTTGCATAACTCTTGCTGAGGCAATGTTTTCTGGGTGACAAGTTGCAAATATGCGATGTAAGTCCAACTCCTGAAAACCAAATGATACAAGTGCTTTTACAGCTTCAGTTGCATATCCTTGTCCCCAAAATTCCTTAGTGAAAGAGTATCCAATAGAGCCTGTTTTGTTGTCAGTATCATGAACGGATATGCGACAGATACCAATTAATTGCTTTTGGGCTTTCAAAGTCACTGCCAAGGCAAAATGCTGACGGGGTTTTTCCCCTTGCGATGATATTTCTCTTTGCAAAAATTTTTTGGTATCTTCTTCACTATAGCCATTTTCAATCCGGTGAGGTACAGGTATGCAAATAGACCTAACCCCCTAACCCTCTTCCCGAAGCGGAAATGAGGTCACGCTAGATTTGGACCAAAGGTTAAATAACGCACAACTTTGCGATCGCTAGCGTATTGATGAACTGCTGGCCAATCCGATTCTACAAAGTCTCGTAGTACGAGACGTTGGCTTTCTAGTGGTAGATTCATTGTCTTGGATTAACAAGCTACATACTATATAGTCACAAGCCAAAAGGTATTGTAATCAAAGTTAGTCAATATGTATAGTCTTTTATCTATGATTAGTCAATATGTATAGTCTTTTATCTATGAAAACAATTTAATATTTATTTAATATTAGAGCTTGTGAATTAACAATATTGACATATAAGGCTGTAAACTATTGTTTATCGCATAAAACTTAGGTATAAATAAAACTTGCAATTTATGTAAGTTTTTTCAGTCCAATTTTTGAACCATCTTTGTCCTAAGCCTTCTCTATTAAAGATTCGTATTTAGCGACTCACTATGTAGAAAGGCAATATAGTCTGCTGCTTTGCAAAGAATTAAAGTTTTCTTTGCCTAACTTTTCATGGGAATAAAACATGAAATGTACTCAAAGTAGCTGGCAATTTTTACAACCCAAAATTTATTTTGCATTTTTTGTAACCAAAACCCCAGTATGTCATTGACTAATACGATCAACTTTAGAAACTTACGAGGCGATTTATTCGGTGGTTTAACTGCTGCGATCGTTTCGTTACCTCTAGCGCTGGCATTCGGTGTCGCTTCCGGTGCTGGGCCTGTAGCTGGCCTTTATGGTGCAGTTTGTGTCGGCTTTTTCGCAGCCTTATTTGGTGGGACACCATCCCTAATTTCTGAGCCAACCGGGCCGATGACCGTGGTTATGACTGCAATCGTCAGTTCCATGACCGCAGCTAACCCCGAAAACGGCTTGGCAATGGCATTTACCGTAGTCATGCTAGCGGGAATATTTCAAATCTTCTTTGGGATATTTAAGTTGGGTAAATACATTACCCTCATGCCTTACAGCGTGATTTCTGGCTTTATGTCTGGGATTGGCGTGATTCTGATTATTTTGCAGATTGCTCCTTTTGTCGGACAGCCAAATCCTAAAGGTGGCGTACTGGGGATGGTGCAAAATCTGCCTCAGTTATTAACTCAGATTAATCCTGCTGAAACAGCTTTAGGTGTGCTGACGCTGGCAATTATTTTCTTCATGCCAGCGAAGATTAAGCGCTTTGCTCCTCCGCAGCTGGTGGCATTAATTATCGGAACTATAGTTTCTTTGACCATCTTCGGCGGTACGGATATCAGACGGATTGGGGAAATTCCTGTAGGACTGCCCACATTACAAATACCTACCTTCACTGCATCCCAAATGACAATCATGATTGTTAATGGGGCAATGTTGGGGATGTTGGGTTGTATTGATACTCTACTAACGGCAGTAATTGCAGATAGTTTGACCCGTACTGAACATAAATCTGACAAAGAATTGATTGGTCAAGGTATCGGTAATCTAGTATCTGGTTTGTGTGGTGGGCTACCTGGTGCTGGTGCCACGATGGGAACAGTAGTTAATATCCAAACTGGTGCTAGAACAGCTGTCTCTGGTTTAACTCGTGCATTAATTTTGTTAGTTGTAGTTTTGTGGGCTGCGCGTATCACTCAACCTATCCCAATGGCGGTATTGGCTGGTATTGCTCTCAAGGTGGGGGTTGACATTCTTGACTGGAGCTTCTTGAAACGCGCTCATAAGGTGTCGCTGAAAGGCACAATCATCATGTACGGTGTGTTATTTTTAACCGTATTTGTTGACTTGATTGTTGCCGTCGGCGTGGGAGTGTTCATTGCTAATATCTTAACTATCGATCGCCTCTCGGAATTACAAGCTCAGGAAGTAAAGACAATTAGCGATGCCGATGATGCAATTGTCTTGAATGACGAAGAGAAAAAATGGCTTGATCTAGCTAATGGACGTGTTCTGCTATTTTACCTGAGCGGGCCGATGATTTTTGGAGTTTCCAAAGCGATCGCTCGTGAACATTCAGCAATGGCAGACTCTGATGTGCTGATTATGGATTTGACTGATGTACCAATGTTGGGTGTGACTGCTTCTTTGGCAATTGAAAATGCTATCAAGGACGCTAGTGAACAAGGTCGTCATGTGTTAGTTGTTGGTGCAACTAGCAAAGTCAAAAAGCGCTTAGACAAGTTTGGCATTTCGAGGTTTGTACCAGAGCATTACATGTTTGTAGATCGTGTAGATGCACTTAAACAAGCCGTTGCTTTAGTTAATCCTCATGCAACTTCTGCTAATACTCCTGGGGTTAGCATCTAGACTGACACCTATTAATAATTCGTAATTCGTAATACTCGCCTCTGGCGAGAAGCAAGCTACGTAATTCGTAATTAATAATTCAATTACGAATTACGAGCTAGAAATTATGAATTGTTTTGGAATTAATCAGCAATACAAATAGAAAACATGATTCTTTCAGAACCAATAGTTAATTCATTTGCCTGGTTGAATTTTTTTCCTGCGGGTTTACAATCCTTTTTATTAGCAACAACTAACGAGGCGGAATATGCTCCTATTGTGCTGACTGGAGTATTGCTAAGTTTAGTAGTCATTTATCTGGCTAGTAAAATTGGTGGCGAATTATTTAGAATGATGGACTTGCCCCCTGTATTAGGAGAATTAGTTGGTGGGGTAATTGTGGGAGCTTCTGCTCTGCATTTAGTCGTGTTTCCCGACAGTGGAGCAGCTGGTAGCGACTCCATGATCATGACTATCCTGCAATTCATTAACAACCTCAGTCCTGATGCAGTCACATCAATTTTTCAAAGCCAGAGTGAGGTTGTTTCTGTGCTTGCCGAACTAGGTGTGATCATTCTGTTATTTGAAATTGGTCTAGAATCAGACTTAAAAGAATTACAGAAAGTCGGTTATCAAGCGACAATTGTTGCTTGTGTTGGGGTAGCTGTTCCTTTTGCGGCTGGGACAGCAGGGCTGATTTTATTGTTTCATGCGCCAGTAATTCCAGCGATTTTTGCAGGTGCAGCCCTCACCGCTACTAGTATTGGGATTACCTCAAAAGTTTTGTCAGAAATTGGGCAGTTAAAATCTCGTGAAGGTCAAATTATTGTCGGTGCAGCTGTCATTGATGACATTTTAGGTATCATCGTGTTGGCAGTAGTTGCGAGTCTTGCCAAAACTGGCGAGGTTGATATTTTCAACGTGATTTATCTAATTGTCAGTGCTACAGTTTTTCTCATCGGCTCGATTTTATTAGGGAAATATTTCAATCAAAGTTTTGTTGCGATCGCTGATAAATTGCAAACGCGAGGCAACTTAATTATCCCAGCATTTATCTTTGCCTTCTTTATGGCTTTTTTGGGTAGTGCCATTCATTTAGAAGCTATCTTAGGCGCATTTGCGGCTGGCTTAGTTTTGGATGAAACTGATAAACGCAAAGAGCTAGATGAGCAGGTTAAACCGGTTGCTGATATCCTAGTACCAGTTTTCTTCGTTACCGTTGGCGCGAAAGTTGATTTAGGAGTTCTTAATCCTTTAGTTCCAGGAAATCGAGAAGGATTAATTATTGCTACCTTCTTAATTGCGATCGCAATTATCGGTAAAGTTGTCACAGGTTGGGCGGTTTTTGGTCAACCTGGAATTAATCGGCTAGCGGTTGGTGTGGGGATGATTCCCCGTGGCGAAGTTGGATTAGTGTTTGCCGCCATTGGTGCAGCTAGTGGTACTCTTGATAAACCATTGCAAGCTGCGATCGTGATTATGGTGATTTTGACAACCTTCTTAGCACCACCTTTATTGCGGTTTGCATTTAAACAATCGCCAGAAGAAAAAGAAGCTTTAGAGAAAGCCAATTTAATAGGCTAGTTACTTTTACCTTTAGAGGTTGTCTCAAAAATCTTAGGCTGTGATTTGAGGTAGTTATTGATCCCCCCTAACCCTCCTTTTTAAGGCTACGGTGTATACACAAGTCCTAAAATCCTTGCCTGGTAAGATGCAAGCCT
>NZ_JBDNJQ010000155.1:0-20382 GCF_051172895.1 Nostoc sp. CALU 1950
AGGATTAAGGCGCAGAGCTTGATTTAAATCTTCAATCGCCCCTTTCATATCTCCCAATAGCCCACGGGCACCACCTCGGTTGGTGTAGGCTTCTGCGAGGTTAGGATTAAGGCGCAGAGCTTGATTTAAATCTTCAATCGCCCCTTTCATATCTCCCGATTGCCCACGGACAACGCCTCGGTTGGCGTAGGCTTCTGCAAGGTTAGGATTAAGGCGCAGGGCTTGGTTGAAATCTTCAATCGCCCCTTTCATATCTCCCAATAGCCCACGGGCACCACCTCGCTTGGTGTAGGCTTCTGCGAGGTTAGGATTAAGGCGCAGGGCTTGGTTGAAATCTTCAATCGCCCCTTTCAGATCTCCCGATTGCACGCGGGCAAGACCTCGGTTATGGTAGCCAGTTGCATCTTGAGGGTTAACTTGTACTAATAGTAATGTTGATTCTTTTCTTAACTCTAAAATATCTGGCAAATTTTTGGCATCAACTTTAGGGTTATCTGTTATTGCTCCTAATACAAGAGCTAAAGTTGTTAATTTTAATATTTTCATTAAATATTTTCCTTTGCCAAGGTCTTTGGTGCATTATTACACATCCTTGCCAGAAAATATACTTCATTTGTTGTCTCTAAAAAAACACTTAATTTCTTAGTCGTAATAAAACTGCTATGTGTTTAGCAGTTACCCAAAATTTGCACAACATGGGAGCGATCGCTACTCAATAGAAGTTTAAAATTTTTATTTTCAAGATTAGGTCTATTGGTGAAAATTTTCTCTGTAAATAGTTCCTTAAATGAGTGCTGCGTCACCGATAGCGTAACCCTGCGAGGAAGCAAGCTTGTGTCTTGTAGAGAAGCTTTAGCGAGTCTTCTCCTGTCAGAGACGCTACGCGGACGAGCGTCACAGTTCCTCGTAGCTCATCACCTAAAAATTCCAACTTATCTAATTATCTGATTCACAACAGATGCACTCTGAATACGCCATTTACCTCGTTGTCTAATCAAATCGTACCGAACTCGCAAATTATCGTTAGAAGAGTTTTTGAACTGACCATTTTCATATAACTGCGTCACTTCTTTAACCGTAGCTTCCACTGCGGCACGATCTGCAAATAAATCAATTCTCTCAACCGATTCCACCTTCAGACTATGCTCGTACTTCCGGTATCGGTTGTCTGACCTATCCTGTTGAGCAATCAGCCGCCATTGAGACAAAGCTGAACCAGTTAAAATCTGCTCTAAATTATTAATCTCATGATTCGGGCCTAAAGCTGCCGCTTTGGTAGATAGCCAAGTGCGAATCACGTCCTCGGCCGTTGTATCTGTTAAAGGCCCATCTAATGCTTGTGGTTTACTATTTCGAGGAGGAATAAATACTGGTGGTTGATTTATTTCTACAAACAACTGTGAAACAGGTAAAGGTGGTTTGGGGAAAAACAGATTTTTTAACCATCCAAAAGTTGTTGTGGCTAATACCCCGAAAACTAATATGCTCACCAAAGAAATAAACACTCTCCATACCAGCCGTGTTTTACCTTCGATGGTATTAGCAAAAGTTCGCCGTCGTCGGGGACGACGAGAATGAGGACGATTATCTGGTACACGCTCTCGGCTAGCAGATGGAGTAGGTTTTCTCCGCCTACGCTTTTGGTTATGACCCGGTGCAGCAGTTTTAGCTGAACCATTCAAATGCTGATTAGAGCCTCTGCTCATCCTTTCAGCAGCAGGAACATCTGATTTTATACTCCCAGATGAATTCCATATAGGTGGTGAGATATTTGAATATTCGGGTGTTTCTTTTGTTGGTGTTTCTGGCAAATCTAGGTCAGGTGTTCTGCTGTGATTAAATTGCGCTGAGGTCTTAGTTGAATTGTTGTGGAAATGGGGCTTATTTGTCTGGGCTTGGGGAAAATATTGGGGGTTAATTACAGCCCATTCATTAGTTGTTTCCGCATCGGTTGGCAATGCTTCTAAATAAGCTTGTACCTGTTGGTTAGCAAAGTAATCTTTTAGGAAAGCTTGCTGATTCGCTAAATCTCGGAAATGGGGAAATACTTCATGTTGCAACCACTGTTCTGCATATAGACACAACCCCGGCAACAAATCTGGAGAGTCTTGAGATTTTTCCCGAATAAAAGCTAAAGCTTCGTACTCCTGACTAAGTTCTAAAACACGAGTCGCTTCTTCAGTTTGTCCCAAGAGTAACGCACATAGAGACTGTTCTAAATGTACATCTTGGCGTTTGCCCAGACGCATGAGCATTTGTCTTGCTTGACGAATTAAAGCAGGTTGCCGTTGAGCAAATCCCCTTGCTATTAAGGCATAAACAGCCAAGTAAGTGGCGACAGCAGAATTGCGTTTGCTTTGGGCTTCAAATAACTTGTGCTGCTCTGCAACTGTTAAATGGTTGCGTAACTGCTGAATAAATCGCAGAAAGTCATCTATGTTTAAACCAGAGTCATCATTGTTCGTGCCATCAATCCCGCCACGATCTTCTAAGAGGTTTTGTAATAATTCCAAGCCTTGGTTTCGTTCGGCAGTCTTTTCTTGAGGTAGTGCCAACAACTCCAAAATTCGATATGGCCGCAATTTGTAAAGATCCGCCTGAATTTCCGCCTGGACACTGGAAAACAACCCTTCGCGCACTAACAATTCTTGACCAGTTTCTAGAGATATGGCGGCATTTTCATAGTGACCTTGTTGCCACTGTTCGCGACCTAATTCTAGACAAGCAAGGGCGACAGTGAGAACGACATCAGGATGTTCAGCACTTTCCTGTATTTCTTCGTCTGCTAAATTATTGCTTTTTCTTGCACTTGTAGCACCATTTTTATTTACTAGGTACGGACGACCTAGTTTCAATACAAGTTCGTATTCCCCCAACTCTTGCAAAATTAATAAAGCGCCAACTAATTCGTCTTGGGTAATTTCGATACCCAAACTCTGGGTGTTACTACCCCTTTTGGTGCTTTCTGGTGGACGATTTTCCAGTGCTACTGCGGCAGCAGCAAGGTTATCAGGGTCATAGGCGTGGGCAAGATAGAGATGATCGTAGGTACTGCGTTGTTTTGGATCTGATAAAACCACGTAAGCTTCTTCTATGAGTTGTTTACGAGAAGAAATTGCTGCATGAGAATACTCACGTCGTGGCAATTGTACAATGCGATCGCTGTATGCCTGTCGCAATTGTTCTTCACTTGCCGCTAACGGTAGTCCTAAAATTCGGTAGTAATCTAGCGGAATTCGCACAGCCTACTTCCCCTGCACCGTGATCAACATAATTCACCTAGAGTTTTCCAGGCCTGTAAAACCGTGCCATAAAAATGCCGTGTAGAATTTACTCTACAAGTGTATATTGCAACAACTCGTTTTGTACCTTCCCGAAATTTTGAGTCACATTCTAGTACTAATTTTTTGCTTTCGCCTAGAAAGCCTCAATTGTTTGTCTTAATTCTTAGTATTTTTGTTTAACACGACTATTATCAGCCTTCGATACCACAAACCACAACTACCGCTTTTAATCACGGCATAATTGTTGTGGTTGCAAGAATCTATTGATGATTGATTTTTTCGGGACTTCCCCAGTAAGCGGTAATAAAAATACCACTATTGAGGGTTGACCCTGATAACAGGAGAAGAAAATCATATCATAATTTACCTTTAATTACAATTACCTATTTGGGTATATAGACTTTTGCTTCCTTTTTTTTAAATTGTTAATGGATATGCAGAAAGCAGTCTATCTTGATTGCTAGTCTATTGAGGGGAATGGTGAGAGAAAAACCCAAAGCGACATATATTGTCGTTAGAGTCAAATCCTCACGGGGCATAGGCTGAAAAGTTAAAAATCAAAAATTAAAAATTCAGCTGTTCCCTAAGACCCTTTTTTGGTGCATAAATAAAGTTTGATTGTTGAGTCTTACAAACGCTAGCCTGTTAAAAGCTGAGGTGTTATCAGACCAACTTATTTAAGACCGTAACTTTAAGTTGTACAACAGGGATACTCAAAAATAATGGTTCAAGAGCGTACTTTACCCACTTTTAATCCTGCTACTACGCACATTACTAAAGAAGAAGGATTACGGTTGTATGAGGACATGGTACTAGGGCGCTTGTTTGAAGACAAGTGCGCTGAAATGTACTACAGGGGCAAAATGTTTGGTTTTGTCCATTTGTACAACGGTCAAGAAGCCGTTTGCAGTGGTGTTGTACAGTCAATGCGACCGGGTGAAGATTATGTTTGTAGTACCTACCGCGACCACGTTCATGCTCTGAGTGCGGGCGTACCAGCAAGAGAGGTAATGGCAGAATTATTTGGCAAAGCCACAGGTTGCAGCAAAGGGCGCGGTGGTTCCATGCACATGTTTTCTGCCGAACATCGTTTGCTGGGTGGCTATGCTTTTGTGGCTGAGGGAATTCCTGTAGCGGCTGGAGCGGCTTTTCAAAGCAAATACCGCCGCGAAGTGCTGGGAGATAAAAATGCTGACCAAGTGACAGCTTGCTTTTTTGGCGATGGTGCAGCTAACAATGGTCAGTTTTTCGAGACGCTAAATATGGCAGCTTTATGGAAACTGCCAATTCTGTTTGTAGTCGAAAATAATAAGTGGGCCATTGGGATGTCTCACGAACGAGCCACTTCCCAGCCAGAGATTTATAAAAAAGCCAGTGTGTTTAACATGGTGGGCGTGGAAGTAGATGGTATGGATGTACTGGCAGTCCGAGCCGTGGCCCAAGAAGCCGTAGCCCGTGCCCGTGCAGGTGAAGGCCCAACATTAATTGAGGCGCTTACCTACCGCTTCCGGGGTCACTCTTTGGCAGACCCAGATGAAATGCGAAGCAAAGCGGAGAAAGAATTTTGGTTCGCCCGTGACCCAATTAAGAAGTTGGCAGCTTATTTGGTGGAGAAAAATCTGGCGGATGAGGGAGAAATCAAAGCAATTGATCGTAAAATTCAGGATGTAATCGACGAAGCGGTTAAATTCGCCGAAAGCAGCCCTGAACCAGACCCTAGCGAGTTATATCGTTTCGTGTTTGCAGAAGACGAGTAAACAGTGCTGAGTTATGAGTGCTGAGTGCTGAGTATTTTTATATTCTACTCAGCACTCAGCACTCAGCACTCCACCTTACCCAGGACTAAAATTTGTGTTTAGCATTGCAGTTCAACAGCAACAGTACAAGACCTATATTCTTTCTGATGAAGCCGCTGGTTCTCAGTTAGAAGTCGTACCAGAACGCGGTGGTATCATCACCCGTTGGCGTATTCAAGGGCAAGAAATTTTCTATCTGGATGCTGAACGCTTTACTCATCCTGAGTTGAGTGTCAGAGGTGGGAATCCAATTTTGTTTCCTATTTGTGGCAATCTACCAGATAATACTTACACTCATGACGGTGAAAAATATACTCTTAAGCAACACGGTTTTGCTCGTGAATTGCCGTGGTCAGCAACAGAACAAAAAACTAAAGATAAAGCTAGTCTGACTGTCGTTCTTAATAGCAATGAGCAAACCAAGGCTGTTTATCCTTTTGATTTTCAACTGGCTTTCACCTATGAACTTCAAGGTAATACTCTAGAAGTCCGCCAGCAGTATAAAAACTTATCATCCACACCAATGCCTTTTTCGGCTGGTTTCCATCCCTACTTTTTGTGTGGTGATAAAACTCAGTTAGAGTTGGAAATTCCCTCTAAGCAGTATCAAGACAATCAAACTAAAGAAATTCACTCTTTTGACGGCAATTTTGACTTTAGCCGTGATGAAATTGATTTCGCCTTTGGACAGCTAACGAGTCAATCGGCTACTGCGATAGATCGCAGCCGGAAGTTAAAACTCACCTTGGATTATGATGATTTCTCTACCTACCTGGTATTTTGGACTGTCAAAGGCAAAGAATTCTACTGTCTAGAACCGTGGAGTGCCACCCGTAACTCCATCAATACTGGTGATAACCTGACTGTGTTAGCACCAGGAGCTAGCCATACAGCATCTATAAGGTTGACCGCTAATTTTTTCTAAACCCCTTTACAAATCTACAGATGTTTGTGCTATGATGGCAAAGTTGCGAAATGCAGCGAAAGGGTCGCTAACTCAACGGTAGAGTACTCGGCTTTTAACCGATTAGTTCCGGGTTCGAATCCCGGGCGACCCATATAAAAGTTTAGGAAAAACTTGCCTCTGTATTTTGAGATGAAAGCAGAGGCAATTTTCACCAACAGCGATCGCTCATCCAAAAATTTTTGGTTCTCCAGAGCGATCGCTGTTGGTGAAAATCAAAAAAAATTGCGGATTCATAGAAATTAACTAAGTTTGATTTTAATCAGTGATTCTATGGAGAATTCAGTGCAGGTTGAAAGTGAATAAATGAGTCTGAACTTTTTAACTGAAAGTATAGCCGTAGTCATATAGGGTAGGACAGCGTTGATTGCTCAATCAGAATTCCCTTCTGCCCTCTGCCTTTCTTGATAATTCGCCTCGCAGAACGGTTACCGCTTGTCCGGCGAGAAAGACGCGATCGCCGCCGTCATAATATACCTTCACCACCCCACCGCGCCTGGATGCCTGATAAGCCAATAGCTCATTTTTGTGCAAGCGATCGCGCCAGAAGGGGGCGAGACAGCAATGAGTAGCCCCAGTCACCGGATCTTCATCAATTCCCAAACCTGGGGCAAATAAGCGAGAGACGAAATCATATTGAGAATCAGGGTGAGTGAGGCTGGTGACAATGATCTCAGAAATCGGCAACGTTTTCAGTATTTGGAAATTTGGCTGCATTTGGCGTACCAAATCCTCAGATTCCAATTCCACTAAATAGCCAAAGGAATTTAAGAAAACAGATTTGTACGGTACACCCAAAGCTTGCTTGAGTTCTCGCGGGGCGACTGTTGCTTGTGAGTGATTCACAGGAAAATCTAACTCAATCCACTCACCTTGCAACTTAGCAATCAGTACTCCACTTTTGGTGTAGAAACGCGCAACTTCATTTGGTGACAGATGCCCCTCTGACCAAAGTACATGGGCACTAGCTAAAGTTGCATGACCACAAAGCGGTACTTCTACTGTGGGCGTAAACCAACGCAAATTGAAGCCATCATCCTGTCTAACGAGAAAAGCCGTCTCAGATAAATTCATCTCCTGCGCTACATTCTGCATCCAGCGATCGTCTTGGGGAGTGAGCAAAACACAGACAGCAGCAGGATTACCTGCGAAGACTGTATTGGTAAAAGCATCAACCTGGGTAATGATTTGTCCCATTAGATTCACCTTGAAAAGTGGACAGCAATATATTTATCAGGAGTGCGTTAAACATTTATGCGGACTGTTACCATTCTTTTGAAGTGGCGTATGGTTCAGTTGTACAGGCGTTCCCAAATGAGAACAACCATATACAGTACCTTATAAGTTAGGAATACAATCTCCAAAAACTAGGGTCAATGTTAAAGCAAAACGGAAACATGAGGATAAAAATCTTCAGAAGCATCTTGGCTGCTGTCAACTTAGCGCTGATTTCTGGAGGATTAATTAGTTGTGCTGTTGAAGTACCGCAGCCACTTGCTCCAACTGAGCAACAAAAACCAGTCCTACAACCTAACCAACAGCCTAACCAGAACGACAGAGATGACGACGACAAAGATGGCGACGAGAAAGATGGCGATCGCAAGAATGATAAAAATGATGACGATAAAGACGATAACGACTAAATAAAGGAAAAACTTTTACCTTTATCCTTTTTTGAGTTTACATTTATGCTTATCCAAGAAACTTCTACTTCCCTCGTCGATACTTTACGCCTCCGACGGCAACGACTAGCCAACCTGATTAATTTTCCAGTAATTCTGTGGTCAGGTAGCAATAGTCCGCGCAACTTTCCAGCAAATCCCTTTCCGTTTCGCGCTAGCAGTCATTTTCTCTATTTTGCCGGACTGCCATTATCAAAGGCGGCAATTCGTTTAGAAGCGGGTAAGCTAGAACTATTCATGGACGATCCGTCATCCAGCAGTGCCCTTTGGCATGGAGAAATGCCAACGCGCGAGGAAATAGCCTTGCATATTGGGGCGGATGTGGCTCGACCAATGGCAGAATTAGAGTCTTGGATAGAAGATGCCGCCACACTTGCTGTACAAGATGCAGCTACTTGGACGCAGCAATCGCAGCTATTAAATAGATGGGTTTTACCACAAAGTCCTCCCCAAGGAATTGACTTGGAGTTAGCTAAGGCGATCGTTTCTCTGCGTCTCACCCACGATGAAGCTGCATTATCCCAGTTGCGAAAAGCTGCTGCTGTCACTGTTGAGGTTCATAAAGCTGGGATGGCCGCAACACCTCAAGCCAAGCTAGAAGCAGAAGTTCGTGCAGCGATGGAAGGGGTAATTATTGCCCACAATATGACCACCTCTTACAACAGTATTGTCACTGTTCACGGTGAAGTTTTGCATAACGAGCAGTATCACCACCCTCTACAACCAGGTGACTTACTGCTTGCTGATGTTGGTGCTGAAACCGAGATGGGTTGGGCCGGTGATGTTACTCGCACCTGGCCAGTTTCCGGCAAATTTTCATCTACCCAGAGAGATATTTATAATGTTGTGCTGGCAGCCCATGATGCTTGCATTGCCAAAATACACCCTGGTGTAGAATATGGGGACATTCATCTGCTAGCTGCTATGGTCATAGCTGAAGGTTTAGTAGAGTTAGGAATTTTACAAGGAAATCCCCAAGATTTAGTAGAAATGGATGCCCACGCGCTGTTTTTCCCTCATGGTATCGGTCATCTACTGGGTTTAGATGTCCATGATATGGAAGATTTGGGTGATTTAGCAGGGTATGAAGAGGGACGCCAAAGGAGCGATCGCTTTGGTTTAGGCTACCTTCGTTTAAATCGTCCCCTGCATCCAGGAATGTTAGTCACAATTGAACCTGGTTTTTATCAAGTACCAGCAATTTTAAATGATGCCAACGTCCGTTCAAAATATCAGAATGTGGTGAATTGGCAGCGTTTATCTGAATTTGCTGATGTGCGTGGAATCCGCATCGAAGATGATGTTTTAGTTACCGCGGAAGGTAGCGAAGTTTTAACAGCCGCATTACCGAATGATGCTGATACTATAGAGAATCTAATTAATAGTTGAATTTACGCTAAATGTTACCCCACCCTAACCCTCCCCTTTGCAAGGGGAGGGAACCGGAGATCCAATTTTCTACCTTTGCAAGAGGGGATTAAGGGGGGTAATTAAGTTTTATCACTCCACCAAACCCAGATGATTTTGTAACGCTTGGCGCATCACTTCTACAGGTACAGTTTCCTGCTGCAACCAGATTTTTAATGCTGCTGCTCCTTGTTGGACTAGCATTTCTAAACCATCGATCGCAATTGCACCTTGTTTTTGAGCCTGTTCTAGAAATTGCGTCGGTTTAGGAATATATATCAAATCGTAAGCGATCGCACCCGTTGGTAAATTAGCTATTTCCTCGACACTCAAAGGCGACTGATCAACTTTGGGATACATCCCAATAGGAGTTGTATTTACCAGCAGATTTGCTTGGGGAATTAGCTTTGGCAATTCCTCCCATTGATGAACCTGGAATTTATCAGCTAGGGGTGAATTGCTCCAACTATTGCGAAATTCCTGTAATCTTTGCAGATTGCGCCCAACAACATGAATTTGGGCAAAACCTAGCTGGGTACAACCTGCTACAACTGCTCTTGCTGCACCACCATTGCCCAAAATTACCGCTACTTTCTGACTCCAATCTTGTTTATATGTCGTCTGCAAAGGAGCGATAAATCCTTCTATATCCGTATTTGTTCCCACCCATTTGTTATTTTGGCGGCTAACAGTATTTACTGCTCCGATAGTTTGAGCCAGGGGGGTAATTTCTGAAAGTAGCGGTATGATCGCTTGTTTGTGAGGTATTGTCACACTAAAGCCGATAACCCCAATAGCAGCCAAACCTGCGATCGCAACTTCTAAATTTTGTGGTTCGATCGGAAAAGGGAGATAAATGTAATCTAATTCTAATTGTGCGATTGCAGCATTATGCATCACTGGTGACAGCGAATGTTCCACCGGATGTCCAATCACTCCTAGTAGTTTAGTTTTACCTGTAATTTCTTTAGTCATTTGTCATAACTCATACTCCTTGTCCCAATCCCCAATCCCCATTTCCCTCACCTAGCCTACAATTATTAAAAGCTACTTAACACTTCTTTAAATCATGCAGGCAACTACAGCCCCCTCTACAATTCCAATTCCTGGTAAATATTGGCAGTGGCGCGGGCACAACGTTTACTACGTGCGTGCGGGAGAGAAACAACTGCAACGTCCGCCCTTGCTTTTGGTACATGGATTTGGTGCTTCCACAGACCACTGGCGCAAGAATATCACAGGATTGTGCCAAGATTTTGAAGTATTTGCGATCGACCTTTTGGGATTCGGGCGATCGGCAAAACCAAAATTGCAGTACAGTGGCGACTTGTGGCGCGATCAACTTCATGATTTTATCAGTGAAGTGATTGGTCAAAAAGCAGTATTAGCAGGGAACTCCCTTGGTGGTTATGCTTGCTTGTGTGTTGCAGCACAACGTCCTGACAGCGCAGCTGGTTTAGTTTTGCTCAATAGTGCCGGGCCTTTTAGCGAAAGCCAGCCTACATCTGAACCGGAAGCTTTGCAAAGTGAAATTCAGCCACCCAAACAACCTTCTTCTTTACAAAAATTACTGGGTGACTCAGTTAAATGGATGTTTCAACAACCTTTAGCTCAGTTTGTGTTATTTCAATACGTGCGACAACGTTGGGTAATTCGCCAAACTTTAGAAAAGGTATATCTTGATAAAAGTGCAGTTACAGACCAATTGATAGAAGAAATTGCTCGTCCTGCTTTTGATCCGGGCGCATTGGATGTATTTGTTTCAGTTTTTAGCAGTCCTCAAGGGGAAAAAGTTGATGTGCTGTTAAAGCAATTAACTTGTTCTTTATTGATGTTATGGGGAGAAGCTGATCCTTGGATGAATGCTAGAGAACGTTCTCAAAAGTTTCGTCAATATTGTCCTGAATTGACAGAGCATTTCTTAACAGCAGGTCATTGTCCTCATGATGAAATACCCGATAGAGTAAACCCACTTTTTCGTGATTGGGTATTGTCTATTCCCCAGTGATATTGCATCCCATTAGAAAAAGTTGAGTAGAGATGTAATAAATCGCGTCTCTACTCGCAGTATTTTCTATAAACCAATACAGTTCAGATAAGACCAAAACACTTGTATCGACGGCGATTTATCGCGTCTTTAAAACCCACGATTTTGTACAATTACCCCTTAACCCAACCGTATTGTTCTATAAACAAGATAGTTAGATAAAAGAGACAATTACTATTAAAGATAAAATTCCTATTACAATATTTTTTTGGATACATAAAAATCTAAAACCAGATCGGTATAAAAAATTAGTTAACTAAAAAAACCGCCACTAAATATGATAGGGCGGTCTGGTTAAGCAATCGGAGGGTAATTACAGATTACTCTGCTAATAAATGAAATTGCTGTAACGAAGTTTGCATTAAATTGGGGATTGGGTATGGATTATTCCTCTTCTTCCTTCATTTCCCTATTCTCTTCCGTAAACACTCATTGGTTCCTTGATAAATCGGGTGTAAAGATGCTTAAACGTAGATTTAATTACGCGGGGCATACCAAAATCAATGGGTATTAAATTGTCTGGTAGCCGCCAATCTTCTATTTTTAATAAGTCGGGATTTAAATGTGGAAACTCTATGTCAGCTACTTCTGGACAAACTCCTAGCCTTTGGGAAGCTGCAACTGTGGGCACTTGTTCAGGAGGAACATTGAGGATTTCTACCATTGCCCGATCTAAGGCAAATATATCTGATGCGGCTGCTAAAATACCCAGTTGGCGAGGTTCGCCGTTGCTGGGGCCATTACCTTCATGACCGATGATGCCATCTAATATAGTTAAGTTAGGGTTAATTGCCCTGGCAGTTTCTACTAACATTTCACCAAATCTATTCGCGTCTTTTCCCGCTTCCATGTGCCACCAAGCTTTCATTTTGCCGGGGACGCAACCAAACAGGTTTTTTACGCCAAGGGTTAATGTCAACTGGGCGTGAGATTTCACTTTAGGTAGGTTAATTACTACGTCTGCTTCCATTGCTTCTTTAGACAGCCGCAGATGGTTAAAATTGTCGCTAATGGTTTGGTAACGCTGACCGTGAAAATCGATGATGGGAAGATTGAGTTCTTCTAAAATAGGCAGATAGCCGTTTGCTATTGCTACGCCCTTGGCACTGCCAAAAGCAGGACTATCGCCCAAAAATGGCTTACCGCCAACCTCAATTACCATCTGGGCAACTTCGTAAACTAGTTCAGCACGGGTGATACACTCTTTACCAGGACGTGAGCCTGTAAGTAAATTAGGTTTGAGTAAAACGCGATCGCCTTTTTTCACAAACGCTGCCATTCCTCCAAAAGGTTCCAGCAGCGTAACTAAGGATTCTCGTAAAGCCTCTCGTTCGTAAGATGTAGCCCGAATGAGACTGACAGATGGTTTTTGAGTCTGCATAGATTGGGGAATGGGGAATGGGGAACTCGGGGCCCCCTCTGGGGATTAGGGGCAATGGGGAATGGGGGCAAGGAAAATAACCATGCCCAATGCCCCATAATCTATTATTCTGTTTTGAGCGGTAAGATACCACTCATTTGTTCTAGATTTAACACTGTGGCTAAATCTGTTTCACTCATCAATCCTCGTTCTAGGACGATTTCGCGGAGAGATTTACCAGTTTCTAAAGATTCTTTGGCCACAGCTGCGGCATTTAAATAACCGATGTGGGTGTTGAGGGCGGTTACTAAAGCTAAACTGCCTTCGGCGTATGCTAAACAACGTTCTTTATTAGCTGTAATTCCTTGGATGCAAGATTTGGTGAGTGCGGCGATGGTATTGCCAAGAATTTCGATACTATGAATTAAGTCATAGGCAATCAGTGGCATCATCACATTTAATTCTAATTGTCCGGCTTGTGCGGCTAAAGCGATCGCACTGTCGTAACCCATCACCTGAAAACACACCATTGATGTCATCTCTGCCATTACTGGGTTATATTTCCCTGGCATAATCGAGGAGCCAGGTTGCACTGGAGGAAGTTGAATTTCTTTCAAGCCAGTTTTTGGCCCCGAATCCATCAGCCGCAAGTCGTGAGATATTTTGACTAAATCCTGCGCTAAGTTGCGTAAAGCACCGGAAACATTTACAAATGGGGCCATACTCTGCATCGCTGCCATGAGATGAGGCGCAGGTTCTAAAGGAGTATCAATCAATTCTGAGAGAACTTCTACCACACGGGCGCGATATAGAGGATGAGTATTTAACCCCGTTCCGGCTGCACTACCTCCCAAACCCAGCACCATTAAATCTCCAGAGGCGGTATAAATCCGGTTTTGATGTTCTGCGAGGATTTGTGCCCAAGCCCGAAAATTCTCACCCAAACGCACGGGTACTGCGTCTTGTAAGTGGGTTCTGCCAGATTTGACGATATCTTGAAATTCTACAGCTTTGTTTTCTAAGGATGCGATCGCACTATCTATTGCTGGGTGTAATGTCTTGGATAATGCCAATAAACCACCAATCCGAATGGCGGTAGGAATCACATCATTGGTAGACTGTCCATAATTAACGTGGTCATTAGGACTAACACGTTTGTAATTGCCCTTTTCTTCACCAAGAATTTCTAAGGCGCGATTTGCCAAAACTTCGTTGACATTCATGTGGTGAGATGTTCCAGCACCCGCCTGATAAACATCCACAACAAATTGATCGCGGAACTTCCCAGCTAAGATTTCATCAGTTGCTTGGACAATTGCCTGACTAATATCTTGGGGAATGCAATTTAGTTCTCCATTCACAATTGCTGTAGCTTTTTTAATTATCAATCCAGCATCTACGTAAGTAGCTAAAGGCTTGATACCGCTAATAGGGAAGTTTTCGATAGCTCGTAAAGTTTGAATGCCGTAATAAACGCTACTAGCAATTTGGCGATCGCCCATAGAATCGCGTTCGATGCGGAATTCTGTGTGTTCAGTCATAGTATTCTTTTAAAAGAGCTTCAGAAAACAGATTTTCCCACGCTTAGGGGGAAAGTGGGGAGACAAAGAGAAGTTGTAGTAAGTTTGTCCCCTCTGCCTCTTCCTGATAGCAGGGCAACTAAATTTATTTATGGAGATTATTAATTTTTAATTATTAATTTTTAATTTTTAATTCGGAGCGAAGCGACGTGACTTTACCCAACTGGATTACTTTCTCTCGGCTTCTGGGTGTACCATTTCTGCTTTATGGCTTGTACAACCCCACACCTCAAGCTAGATGGATATGTTTGGCAATTTTTATCGTTGCTGCGTTAACTGATTGGTTAGATGGCTATTTGGCACGGAAACTCAACCAAGTTAGTGAGTTGGGTAAATTTCTTGACCCCTTAGTGGATAAATTTCTAGTACTTGCGCCATTGATGGTTTTGATTGAACTAGGAAAAGTACCAGCTTGGGGAGTGTTTTTGATTTTAGCGCGGGAATTAGCGATCGCTGGTTGGCGAGTGAATCAAACGACAATTACCGGGGCGAACATTTGGGGTAAACTCAAAACTGTTAGTCAAATAGTTGCGATCGCACTTCTAATTGCCCCCCTACCTGAAGTATGGCAAACTCCCTCTCTGATTGCCTTTTGGGTTTCTGTAGCCTTTACTTTAATCTCTGGAGTCATTTATCTTTTGCCACAAAAAGCTAGCACTAATGAAACCACAATATAGTATTCTAATTCAGTGGTCTAATGAAGATAAAAAGTACGTTGTCAGCCTACCTGAGTTTGGCCCCTATGCACACACTCATGGAGATACGTACGCAGATGCTCTCAATAATGGTGAGGAAGTGCTGGAACTTTTGATTGAAGATTGCCAAGCACAAGGAAAACCACTACCAAAGCCTTTGACTGCAAACGTCTCCTTTCGGTTTGTATAATCTTCAAAAATCATAGCTAGGTAATCCACTAACATCAGTCTGGAGAGCAAACAAATCACCTGAGTAGAAACTTTTATCAATCTCCCCTTGGCTGAGTCCAACTGAGCCAGTGGTGATGTAGAGTGTTTGCAAATCTTCGCCGCCAAAGGTGCAACTCGTTACGAGTGGAACAGGTAGTTTTATCCGCAATATCTCTTCACCCTTAGAGTTGAAACGAATCACACACCAGCCATCCCACATAGCTGACCAAATATTTCCTTGACTATCTATCGTTAACCCATCTGGGTAGAAAGATTCATGAGTTAAATCAATAAAAATTCGGCGATTAGTAATGCTACCTGTTACTGAATCAAAGTCGTAAGCATATATTTTTTGTTGAGGAGAATCACTCAAATAAAACGTTTTTTGATCAGGACTCCACCCCAGACCATTAGAGATAGTCAATCCCGTTTCCATCACATGCAATGAACCATCAAAATCATAGCGATAGAGGCTACCCTGCGGTTTTTCTAAAGAACACATTGAGCCGATCCAAAAACGTCCTTGAGAGTCACATTTGCCATCATTCAGACGGTTATCTGGCAGATTTCCTTCAATCTCCAAAATGGGAGTAACTTCACCTGTTTTGGTGTTGAGGAATGCCAGATGATGACGCAGTGCCATAATTAATCTATCTTTACCTGCTGTTGCGATCGCACCTACCACATCTCCCACATCAAAAAACAAGTTTTTCCCCGTCGCAGGATTGAACTGATGTACACGATGGTTGTAAATATCGATCCAGTACAGTAGGTTTTGGGTAGAATCCCAGATGGGGCCTTCACCTAAGCGGGCACGAGACTCTAGTACATTGTGGAGTGGATATTGTAAAATCTGGCTCATTTTATCAACCAACAATAGTATTTACAGAAACTAGTTTCAGTAGCCTTCAGGCAATTCTAAAAAACGTTTGCCTGACTAATAAAGAAAATTTTCATTTCTGTTTCAGTAAAGACTAAAAACGCAATTTATCGCGTCTTCCCCAGGTAGAAGAAAATATATTTGATTTTGCGTTGAGCAAACCTTTGCCGTGATCCGTTAACTTAAAATTAGTCGGTCAGGATTCGCCTTATGTACCAAACAGACCCGCCTCGCCCTGCAAAAGAAACCCTACCCACCATGTATGATCTTCCCAGTGAATACCCGGAGGACTCTGGTTTGCCTGACGAATTTCACCTTTTTCAACCCCAACTTCTGCGCGAAACCTTCTCTCCACCTACCTATCCAGCAGAGGAAGTATTTGTTGGCACTGACTTAAACCTTTATTATGATCTCCGGCATACACTGTGGTACAAACGTCCAGATTGGTTTGCTGCTGTGGGAGTTTCGCGTCTCTACGAACAGCAAAACTTGCGTCTAAGTTATGTCATTTGGCAAGAAGGGGTTGCTCCTTTTGTAGTGGTAGAATTGCTTTCTCCTGGCACTGAAAAAGAAGACTTAGGACAAACTCTCCGGGAGATTAACCAACCACCGACCAAATGGGAAGTTTATGAGCGGATTTTGCGAGTTCCTTACTACATAGTGTTTGACCGCTACACTGATAAACTCCAAGCATTCCAATTAGTTGCAGACCGTTACAGCGAATTGGACTTGAGTACCCCACGGCTGTGGATGCCGGGTTTGGAACTGGGCTTAGGACTTTGGCAAGGTTCTTATCAAGGAATTGAGCGATTGTGGCTACGTTGGTATGATGCATCCGGGAATTGGCTTTCCACGCCGCTAGAACGAGAAAGTCAACGTGCTAACAGATTAGCAGCACAACTGCGAGAGTTAGGCGTTAACCCTGATGAGTTATGAAAATGCGATCGCATCAGTCAACTTAAGCGAAATGGGCGAATAAAATTCGCCCTGGCTACTGCACAGCTAGCTCACAACGCTTGTAAAATCTCCTCATCTACAGAGAAATCAACATCAGCTTTATCTTTTGCATTAGCCAAATAGTCATTTTCTAGAGAGTCTTGCAATCCAGAAATCAAATCATATTCAGGATGCCAGTTTAATTCTGTTTGCGCTTTATTCACCGAAGCAAAGAAATGCTGCACCCGCATCGGAAAAGCTTTGCGTTTGCCGAAATCAAACTTTTTCGGGTCGTAATGGACGATTTTTACAGCATCGGGTGATTTACCAGCCGCTACAGCACTAGCACGGGCTAAACCATCAAAAGTGACAAAGCGATCGCCTGAGATATTATAAATCTGTCCTATGGCTTGTTTATTGCCCAAAACCTGAGTCATAGCTAGTGCCAAGTCTTTTACATGACCTAACTGCGTGATGTGCAAACCATTTCCGGGGATAGGAATGGGGCGATCGCGCACTATTCTGTCAAAAAACCAGCCTTCCAACTCATTATAATTACGAGGCCCGTAAATATAAGTAGGACGAATAGAAGTAAAGGGTAATCCCAATTGAGTCAGGTAAGCTTCTGTTTCATGTTTACCTTTATGGCGGCTTTTGGGATCTACCGGATCACCTTCTACATGGGGCAATTGGTCAGATTTGAGATACACCCCCGCAGAACTCATATAGACAAAATGTTGCACTCTGTCTTGAAAAATCTCTGCTAGTGGTTGAGTATCAGTAAGTTCCCGCCCGTTATTGTCAAAAATGACATCGAAGTTTTCTTGTGATAACTTTGCTTTTAATTGAGTAGCATCTGTGCGATCGCCTATAATTTGTCCTACTCCCTGTAAAGAAGGTGCTGGCCGATTCCCACGATTGAAAAGCACCACCTCGTGTCCTTGTTCCACTAGTAGTTGAGTCAAATAGACACCAATGAACCGAGTACCACCCATAATCAGAATTCGCATAAATTCGCCCTTTCTATATCAGTTTTCATCAAGGGAGTAGGGAGGTGGGGAAGATGAGGGAGAGGAGGGAGATGAGGGAGAAATAACCCATGCCCAATGCCCAATGCCCAATGCCCCATGCCCAAAGCCCAATCTGAGATTATCAGGTTGCAGCATCCACCTGGAACCTCTCTGGGAAAGATTCCGTCTTATGTGCTAATCTGGGGCGCTTCCCGTTAATTAATCACAAGGGGAAACTTTTCAGTTAACGTCATCAAGTTGGCCTTTGTATTTTCCATTTATTCAAGTTAGCTGTGCCCTTGAAATATGCTCTGGTTCATGAGTGGCTTACACCCAAAGCCACCGGTGGTTCAGAACTCGTTGTACGAGAAATTTTGAATCACATTGATGCTGATTTGTATGCCCTCATAGATTTTGAATCTAGCAATAGAGAAAGTTATCTATACAAGCGTCAGATTGGCAAGACGTTTCTCCAGAACTTTCCCTATGCCCGCAACGGTATACAAAAATACTTACCTTTGTGGCCTTTGGCAATTGAACAACTTGATTTGCGGCATTATGACGTAATTCTGTCTTCATCCCATGCTGTTGCCAAAGGAATTCTTACCACTCCCGAACAGATGCATATTTGCTACTGTCACAGCCCTATGCGCTATGCCTGGGACTTGACCTTTGATTATCTGCGCCACAGCAAACTGGGTAGTGGTTTACCTGGGTGGGTGACGCGATATTTATTACATCGTTTGCGCCAGTGGGATGTATTGAGTGCCAATCGCGTTGATTACTTCATTGCCAACTCGCAGCATACAGCTCGGCGGATTTGGCGTTGCTATCGACGAGAAGCAACAGTCATTTACCCACCAGTGAATATTGCGGAATTTCCGTTTTTGTCTGAGAAAGAGGACTTTTACCTGACAGTTTCCCGATTAGTGAGTTACAAGCAAATATCGTTGATTGTCAACGCTTTTAATCAACTAAAACGACCATTAGTGGTCATTGGTACAGGAGATGAAATGAACAAGATTCGCGAGATGGCAAACTCGAATATCCAAATACTCGGTTGGCAACCCGATAATGTGGTAAAAAAATATATGTCTAGGGCTAAGGCGTTTGTGTATGCAGCTTGTGAAGATTTTGGAATTGCCCTAGTGGAAGCACAGGCTTGCGGCACACCAGTAATTGCCTATGGTGCAGGGGGTGCTCTAGAAACAGTGCGAGACATCCGCTCTTGTGCGGATACAGGGACAGGTCTATTTTTCAGGACGCAAACAGAGGCGGCTTTGGTAGAGGCAGTAGAAAAGTTTGAAGTATATCAGGGTTCGTTCAGTTCCGAGTATATGCGATCGCACGCCGCGCAGTTTTCACCGCAAATATTTGCAAATCGTTATCTAGATTTTGTAAACAAGTGCAACGGAAAAGACCGTTTTCGGAATAATGGTCTTGGTTAATGTCTTATTTTTTTAGGCTTTTGGCAATTTCCCCCAGAAGCAGATCATTTTGGCTTTAATATTGGGACTATGTGTGGTGTGGATTATTAAGGAGTATGATGACTGCCCAGAGCTCACTCCTCTCCGGCAAGCGAGGCGTACGGCAAGACACTAGAGCGTCTACGCGTACTTTCTTAAAACGCGGTCAAAAAACAAAGACGCCAAAAGTTAAGCCCAAAGGTTTACCTTTTCAGGGTTTAAACGGAGAGTTTGCCAAACGACTGTTCGATATAGTGTTTTCGCTGTCGGTATTAATTTTGTTCTTCCCTGTCTACTTAATTTTGACCTTACTGATTGCCTTTAGCTCAGAAGGCCCAATTTTTTATGTCCAGGAACGGGTAGGGAAAAATTACAAAGCGTTTAATTGCATTAAATTCCGAACAATGGTAAGCAATGCAGACGAAATCCTCATGCAAATGATGGAGACATCGCCTGAGTTGCGACAAGAATTTGAGAGCAGTTTTAAGCTGAAACAAGACCCCCGGATTACCAAAATTGGTCGATTTTTGCGAATTACTAGCTTAGATGAATTTCCCCAGTTCTGGAACGTTTTAAAAGGGGACATGAGTGTAGTCGGTCCCCGACCTTTGGTAGCAGAAGAACTGCCAAAATACGGTTGTCACATTGACGAGATTTTAACAATCCGTCCAGGAATTACTGGTTTGTGGCAGGTATCTGGGCGTAATGACATTCCCTACCCTCGGAGAGTCCAAATAGACCTGCATTATGTCAAATTTAGGAATTTCTGGCTTGATTTATGGATCATCTTGAAAACTGTTGATGTGGTAATCCTACCCAAAAATAACGGGGCATACTGAGTAACTACTTAGGGCGGATTCTGTGGGGCAGTTAATGCCCCTAAGTATCGATTCTTACCCTAAGACTAAAGAATTACTTATCTTTGCTTTCTATAAATTTGTGCTTTTATACTTAACTCAGACTTTTCTAAGTGTGAATCTTTAGTTATTTTGCCCTGATTCACCTTTTTGCTAGGGCGTGTCATCAATTAGGTAAACTTGAGTAGGTAATGCTTGGGATAAGCCA
>NZ_JBDNJQ010000156.1:0-20382 GCF_051172895.1 Nostoc sp. CALU 1950
CAGCCTATACCGAGAGAGCTTTTTTACAACATTCCCGACTTTTCAAACATCCTCTAAGGGATTATCGAGGCGAGATTGTGCATGGTGGCAGGAATGAAGTACTTGAACTTGTTGTGCTAATTGTCGATAGTTCTTGTAAGTGGCTTGACTGCTGCCAATTAATCTGTTTTCTGGTGGAATGTTGTACATTTTGGCGAGTTGTTCGCCTTCAAATCTGGCACAGGGAAGGTTATCTTCAGCATCTTCCACAGTTCCATATTGTAGAGATATTTCATTAAATTTCCCTACATTGTCGCGTTGTTGACAAAATTCCAAAATTTGGCAGCTTGGGGTATAACGAATGATAAATTTATCTCCTAAATATTCCTGATATTCTCCTGTAGGCAAAGCGGCAAACGGAATCTGATGTAGTAATAGGTGAGGTACTAAAATTAACTCTTCTATTCCTTCAAGATGTTGGTAAATGAGTTCAGATATTTGCAGGCGTTCAGCTAATTCGCGGAGAATACTATTAATTTGAGTTTCCCATTTTTGGGAATCATTCATATAAGGCAATAACCAATTCTGGCTAATCCAGCCTTGCAACGTATTTAAGCCTTGTCCTGTGCAGGTGTGGAGAGTAATTTGGTTTTGCTGCACGGCAAAAATATGGGTGTCGCTGTTGGTAGTGTAGAAACTGAGGATAGCTGTATTGGATTGGTCAATTAGCTTTTGAATTTCTGACAAGCTGAGGGGGTTAACTTGAATTTCGCCAGCTAATACAGGATCTTCGCGTCTGAGATTTTCCCAAACTTGTTGTTTTTGGGTTTCTAAAGATGCGATCGCTTCATTATAAGCTTCCCAAGCAGCGCGTGTTTCACTACGGCTATTTTCAGATTTATGGCTTTGGCGTTCTTGGTCGATTTGCCATTGCAGTGCTTCATACTGCTGCAATAATTCTTGGACTTTTGGGGGAATTACTTCACCTTGAGAGAGATTGTAGCTTGCCATTAAGTCTACAAGAAGTTTGGAACGCGATCGCTCTGAGTATTCAAAGGCTTTTTCTATTTGTCCAGCATTGATGCAGGCTTGCACCATGTTTTGATAAACATCAATGGATTCTTCTATAATTTCTTGACGGCGGGATTCAGAAGTTACCCAATTACGGCTAGTTTCTACTGCGTCAATAGCTGCTTCATAGCCTTGGATAGCTTTATCCCAATTATCATTGGAGAAAGCTGTGTTACCCAAGTTACGTCCTGTTATAAAGCAATCAAGCGGAAATATGTTGTGTTGATAGACGGTTAAGGCTAACTGGAAAGATTCAATTGCTTTCGTAAAATATCCATGCAAGTTATAAACATGACCAATATTACTATGAGTTAATGCCCAGTCTTCCGGGAAAGCTTCTTGAGTACGAATTTGTAAAGCAAATTGAAAAGCAGTGATAGCCAGTTCTAAGTCGTTTGTGTAATCTTCTTTAAAATGCTCACCATAGCAAATTCCCAAATTCATTTGTGTCATAGCCCAGTTTATAGGATAAAATTCTTTGGTAAAAATTTGTAAGCTTTTTTGTAGAGAAATAATAGCTAAATCCAAATTTTCTGATCTAGTACCACAAATTCTATCCAAATAAGTAATACCTAAGTTATTTTGAGTTCTTGCCCATTCGTTAGGAAAGGCTTCTTTAGTAAAAATTTGGTAAGCTTCTTCAAAAGCAAATATAGCCAATTCTATATTTTGCTCTTTGTCTTTTTGAATATGTTCTAAGTAAGCAAGCCCCAAATTGTTTTTTACATCAGCCCATCCTTGAGGATAATCTGTCTGGCTAAAAACTTTTGCTGCTGCTTGATAACAGGCAATCGCTAATCCTATATTTTCTGCTTTGTCTCCTTTAATACGATAGCGATAGCTATTTCCTAAATTATTTTGGGTTTCAGCCCACTCCTGTGGAAAAGCTTCTTTAGTAAAAACTTGTAAAGCAGATTTGCAGGCGGCTATAGCTAATTCTAGATTCTCTACTTTGTTCCCTCGGATTCGGTCACGGTAAGCAACTGCTAGATTATTTTGAATAGTAGCCCATTTTTGAACAAATGCTTTTTCGGTAATGATTTCTAAAGCTTCTTGCAAAACAGTTATAGCCATTTCCAGATTCTCAGCTTTGTCTCCTTGGATACGCTTGATATAGGCACCAGCTAAACTGTTTTGGGTCATAGCCCATTCTGTAGGGAAGTCTTGTTTATTAAAGACTTGCAAAGCTTCTTGCAAAGCAGTAATAGCAATTTCTATATTTTCGGCTTTATATCCTCGGATACGCTGTATATAGGCAGCGGCTAAACTGTTTTGAGTCATAGCACATTCTTGGGAAAAGGCTTCTGGAGTAAAGACAGTTTGAGCTACCTCATAGCCAGCAATGGCAATTTCTATATTTGATGCTTTACTTCCTAAAGGAAACTCAGCGATCAGGTTACTGAAATTAAAAATGTCAGTTGCTAAGATTTCTGCTGAAATTGGGTTTTCTTCTATTAACATATCTATAGCCCAAGCCTTCAACCAGCAAGAAAATTTATCATCAATTTTATCTAGGTTAGCTTGCAAAAATGGGTAAACCACTTGTGGATCAGCATGACTACTACTAACTGCTTGTAACAGCATTAGAATAAGTTCCACATAATTTTCTGCTGACGATGGCTTACCTATAGTAGCGGAAATTGTAACAGCAACCCTACGTATGAAAGTGGCATTTTCTTCGTCTCCCTGCTCCGCTAGTGTTACAGCTACCTGCTTCATTGTCTCTACCAAACCAGCATCTATCAGGTTTTTATGAACCTCTAAAATTCCCGGTTCTTGTCCCTTAGAAGATTGGACAAGTTCATGTATTAACTTTAAATAAGCATTAAGGCGTTTTTCTTCTATCACCAATAAATTCCTGTTTATGAGCTTAGTTTATAAATTTATTTATACCGCTCAAAAAATTCCTTTAACTTCTCTAGCAATTCTTCAGCTAAATCCAACAACTCAATTTCATCAACTTCATCACTACTTCCACGATTACTTTCTCCACACGCCACATTAGCAGCCAAAACATTTTTGACAGCAAAAATCCTATCTTCTTCAGATAGACTCAAACATTTTTCCAACTCTACAGCAACTTCTTGGATTGTCCTTGAACCTAAACGCGCTCTTACATTCACAGCTACCAAATCGCCACTTTCAAGTAGTTTTACCAAAGCTGTTCTCAGTCCATCACCCTCACCAGAAAACTTCTCAACGGCGACACGCACATATTCCCGGACGCTCATGTTTGCCGCCAATGCTTTTTGGAAAACTACATCTGGTACATCTACCAGCAACACACCTTCATTATCACTAGCTTGATATAAGTCATCCCCTTGTTTGACGGCTACCAGCAAATCTGCACCCAAAGTATGTAAATAGTGCAACACCGATTCCAATTCATGTTCCTTTAACGCCGACTCCAACTTGGACACAGCTGCCTGCTTTACTCCCAGTTTTTGGGCTAACTGTGCCTGAGTCAATCCTGCTTTATTACGTATTTCCCGCATAGCATCAGTAAGATATAGGCGCAGATACTCTAACTTTCCCGCCAAAATCACTTCTGGTTCGTCGCTTACCTTCTGCTGCAACCAAGCTTGAAAATTAGGTCTTTTCATCAATTTTCCCTCTGCTGCAATTCACGTAATCTTACTCTTGCAGGCTCTTTGTCTCTATCTTTAATAGCGTTGTCGTATTTCTTCATAAAGGCGTGCAGCACTACAAATCGCTGAGGAGTCGCAGCCGTTAAAATAAACCTTGGATTATGTTCGCTCTTGGTCATACGTAACTCATACAGGTCATCTTCGAGTTTCTCAAAGATTCCACTGGTGAGTGATGCGAGTCCTTTGTTACACAGATAGCCAAGGTTAACTTGCAAACGCCTGGTTTCGGAAAGACTTAGTAATGGCTTTGGTGGATTTTCTGGTTGCTCCTGTTCAGGAATCATCCTAATGAAAAAAGCAAGCAAATCTTTGGGGATTTCCCCATTGACATCTTGATAAAGTTCCCAAGTCCAATTCACTTCCTACCTCAAAGTATAGTATTCCTTATAAAGAATATCAACTATATTATTCTTTATAAGGAATATCGCATAAATTATGGGAGTGCAACTAAAATGTCCCATTTCCACCCAGGCTAAAATAGGTAAATCCCTAACAGAGATGATTTATGAACCAGCCGATATCTGAGAGAGTGCGCTGGACTACTGCCGATTTAGAATTGTTTCCAGATAACGGGAATCGCTATGAAATTATTGACGGAGACTTGTTTGTGACTAGAGCGCCCCACTGGAATCATCAAAAAACGTGTGTCAGAATTATTACTCCATTGCATATTTGGTCACAAACTACTGGTCTGGGAGAAGTTGTGGCTGCTCCAGGAATAATTTTTGGCGATAATGATAATGTTATTCCCGATGTTGTCTGGGCTAGCAACGAGAGATTGCCTTTACTTTTAGATGAAGCGGGGCATTTGACTGGTGCGCCAGAACTAGTTGTAGAGGTGCTATCTGCTGGTAGTGAAAACGAAAAGCGGGACAGAGAACTAAAACTTAAGCTCTACTCATCACGAGGAGTCAGAGAATATTGGATTGTAGATTGGCGCAAGCAACAGGTGGAAGTATATCGACGCGAACAAGCGAGTTTAAAATTAGTTGCTACGTTATTCAATGGTGATGAATTGAGTTCACCCATATTACCTGATTTTACTTGTGCGATCGCTCAATTATTCACCTAACACAAATTACGAATTACGAATTACGAATTACGAATTAGTTAACTGTGCTGTAAAAACTCAACTTTGGGCAGTAACGGATCAGTCACAATACCCACACCGCTAAAACCCCAACGTTTGAGCAAGTTTCCTAACTGTGTACGCGCAATAGATTCCACAGCAAAGCGATTTGCGACTTCTGCTGCATGGGTATTGAGATAACTTAGGGCATCAAAGTTTTCCTGAAACAGCAATAAGTAACCTGATTTTTCGGCATCAGGACGAGCAATGAGATAATTACCGTCAGTTTTTGAACGCACCAAGTAATAGACTTCAGAAAGCATGGATATTCGGATTTTCAGTCAAGGCTATCACAATTGTAGAAAACGCTTTGGCTTACTTTATCACTTAATTGTTGGGATTTATAATTATGACCTTCACAAAGCTAGTTAACCTGAAGTTTTTTAGGACTACAAATGTAACACATTTTTGCAAGAGGTTTAATGAAGCGATCGCTAACCTTAGCAAATAAATGAAAAAACTAGAGGAATATCGCACAGCTTTACTTTCCGAATATCCCTCATTGCTCCAGCATCAACAATGTAAAATATTTATCAAATTATCCAAATTTACCACTGACGTAATCTCGCGTGTCTTCCTGCTGAGGATTGTTGAAAATATTCTCTGTATAGTTGTATTCGACAAGATATCCCATTTTGCTGCCCGTTTCTGTCGCCTGAGCATTGAAAAAGGCTGTCATATCCGACACCCGCGCGGCTTGTTGCATATTGTGGGTGACGATAATAATGGTATATTGCGACTTCAGTTCTTGGAGTAATTCTTCAACCCGCAAAGTTGAAATTGGATCAAGAGCGGAGCAAGGTTCATCCATTAACAAAACTTCTGGCTGAATTGCGAGAGCGCGAGCAATGCACAAGCGCTGCTGTTGACCACCAGATATAGATAGACCACTCTGCTTTAGTTTATGCTTGACTTCATCCCATAATGCAGCTTGCCGCAAACTCCGTTCTACCAATTCATCCATATCACCTTTATAACCATTAATCCTGGCTCCAAAAGCGATATTTTCATAAATTGACTTGGGAAAGGGGTTAGGCTTCTGAAAAACCATACCAACCCGACGGCGTAATTCTACCGTGTCAATTCTTTTGTCATAAATATCGGTTTCACCGAAGGTGATTCTTCCCTGAATATGTGCGCCAGGAATCAAGTCATTTAAACGGTTAAAACATCTTAGTACAGTGCTTTTACCACATCCAGAAGGGCCAATAAAAGCTGTAATTTTGTTTTTGCCGATGTTTAGGTTAACATCACGAACTGCTTTGAAATTACCATAGAAAACAGATAATTGCTCGGCTTGTAAAATGCTCTCGGAAGTAGCGGTTCTTGAACTTGATACCATACAAAAATTTCAGATAAATCCTGAAAATCTACATTTATAATGAGGTTGATTTCTTTAGCGTGACTGCTGAAATTTATTGCGTAAAAATATTGCTGTTGAATTCATCAACAGCAGCACGAGCATCAAAACAATAATGCCAGCAGCAGCATTTTGGTGAAACTCTACTTGAGGACGAGAAACCCAATCAAAAATTTGAATTGGTAGTGCTGTAAAAGAACTTTGCAAACCTTGTGGAGAAAGCTGGGGTAAGAAAGTAATGAAGCCAACAGCCCCAATTACAATCAACGGAGCCGTCTCACCAATTGCTCGTGAGAGTGCGAGAATTGTACCGGTCAGGATTCCTGGTAAAGCAATAGGAAAAATTTGTTCTCGGATGATTTGCCACCTATTAGCACCAAGGGCAAAACCTGCTTGCCGTAAACTATCGGGAACAGCACGTAGCGCTTCACGAGTAGTAATGATGATAATTGGTAGAATCAACAAACTCAAAGTTAAAGCACCAGCTAACACCGTGCGTCCCCTGGTGATTGGTTCCATCACCCGCACAAAAACTTGCAAGCCCAACAGCCCGTAAATAATAGATGGGACTGCGGCTAAATTTGCAATATTGATTTCAATTAACCGAGTAAACCAGTTGTCCGTTGCATACTCTTCTAAGAAAATTCCTGCGCCTACTCCTAAGGGAAAGGAAATTAAAGCAGTGATTACCAACAGCCAAATACTGCCAACTAAGGGAGCCAATACTCCAGAAGAGGAGGCACGGCGAGAGGAAAAACTAGTAAGAAAAGACCAATTCAAGCGGCCAACACCGTCAGTTAAGACATCTATGAGCAAAATAGCTAACACTACTAATGCGAAGAAAGTCGCACTCCAAGTAGCGATCGCAAAAATTTTGTCGAGATTGTAGCGCTTATTGATCGAGAGATCAAAATTCTTATTTTCCCCAGAGTCAGACAAATTTGTAAACGGAGTATTGCTCTTTGTCATTCGTATTTCTCCCGGAAGCGACGAACAAACCAGTAACTAAAAATATTCAGGGCTAAGGTAATGAGAAACAAAGTCATACCCACCGCAAAAATAGTTTTATAGGCCAGTGAACCTGCTGGTGTGTCTCCTTTGCTTACTTGAACAATGTATGCTGTCATTGTCTGAATTGGTACTAGCGGATTTAAACCCAACTGAGGATTTTGACCAGCCGCAATGGTAACAATCATTGTTTCACCAATAGCGCGGGAAATAGCCAAGATGAAAGAAGCTACTATCCCCGATAAAGCCGCTGGTAGCACTACTGAAATAATGGTTTCCCGCTTAGTTGATCCCAATGCATAAGCACCTTCTCGCAAACTACGCGGAACGGAATAAAGAGCGTCTTCACTCAAAGAAGCTACCAAAGGAATAATCGAAATTCCCAGTACTATACCTGCACTCAAAGCATTGAATCCCTGCATCCCTGGGATAAATGATTGGAGGAAGGGTGTAACTGTGAACAGTGCAAAGTAACCAAACACGACGGTGGGTACCCCTGCCAATATTTCGAGGGCAGGCTTTAGCCATTTGCGAAGTTTCGCTGGAGCATATTCACTTAAGCAGATAGCAGCTAACAATCCTAGCGGTAATGCTACTGCGATCGCAATTACAGATATAAGCAATGTGGCGCTAATTAGCACCATGATTCCAAACTGCTTATTAGTAAACAGCGGCGTCCATTGTGTGTCTGTTAAAAACTGCCAAATCGAAACTTCTTGAAAAAATTCAACAGTCTCAAAAATCAGCGTTAAGACAATGCCAATTGTGGTTACAACCGAGACAAAAGCAAACAAGGCGAACAGCGCTCTGACGCCAGTTTCTACCCGTTTACTCAAAGCCCGATTGGGCTGCCATAAGTTGGAATTACTTGGTTGATTAGATAACGGGTTGGAAGTCATTTACGGACAACCTCATAAATTAAAACTCCTTTTGTATTTATGGACACACTACCATTCTATGAGAACTGCCCTCAAGCTGGAAATAAAGCTTACTCTTAAGACCGTAAGCCTTAAAGAAACTCAGTATAAAGAGGTTTTTTTGACAAGCTACTACTTCCAGCTACTAGGGCTGAGTGCAAACTGTGCAGATAAACTCACATTCTCAAAAAAGTAATTAGTAGATAACTCTTACTTTTCTTGCTTAAGAAGGTCTTTCAGAGTAACGCCCACTTGAGAACCTTTACCCTCAAAAATTGAACCTACTTTCCCACTATTGAAGCGTCCCTGAACTTCAGTGAGTAGATCGCTAGGTAAAGGCACATAACCCACTTCTGTAACTAGCTTTTGGTTGGCTGGAGCATAATTGAAATCAACAAAAGCCTTGACTTCAGGACGCGTTGCCGCAGTTTTCTTAACGTAGATAAACTCTGGACGAGAAAGCGGTTGGTAAGTACCATCGCCGATGGTTTGTGGACTCGGCTGAACACAGCCCTTACCACCATCAATGCCAACCAGCTTTAACTTCTCTTTGTTGTTCTCATAATAGGCATATCCAAAGAAGGCTATACCACCTTGGTCTGCACTCACGCCCTGTACCAGGGTGTTGTCATCTTCACTAGCAGTGAAATCTCCTCGGCTTTCCCCTTCCTTGCCCACAACTGCTTGAGTGAAATAGTCGTAAGTACCAGAGTCAGTACCAGGGCCGTATAAACCTATTTTCTGAGCAGGGAATTTAGGATTAATTTGGTTCCATTGGGTAACTTTGCCTTGTGCCCCAGGTTCCCACATTTTCTTTAGTTCATCAACTTTGAGGCAACTTGCAAAGTTGTTTTGGGGGTTAACCACTACAGAAAGACCATCGTAAGCAATTGGCAATTCAATGTACTCAATATTACCTTTCTTACAGAGTTCCACTTCTTCCGGCTTAATGGGACGGGAAGCATTAGAAATATCAGTTTCACCCGCACAGAATTTCTTGAAGCCGCCACCCGTACCAGAGGAAGCCACAGTGACTTGCACTCCAGGATTAGCCTTTTGAAACTCTTCTGCCATCGCTTCAGAAATAGGATAGACGGTACTAGAACCATCAATCTGGACTTTTCCAGATAAATTTGATCCAGCTGCTGTATTGGTGGCTGGGGTAGCACCGCCATCAGCTGGACTAGAGTTGTTAGAAGCTTGATTGTTATCGCCGCAAGAGCCAATACCAATTGCTAGAGCAACTAGGGGAGCAACCAACCGCACCTTTGAAGAGAACATAAGGATCTTTATAGAATGATGCTATGGATTAACAGTATGAACATTAGCACTCAAGAGTAAGAGGAAGGTTAAGAAACGGTTAAGCAAATGCTAATACATACTTATAATTTCTCAAATTTAAAGTTACTAAAAGCACACACTAAAAAGCATAATATTTGATGGATTGATGCAAATTATACCATTAATGATTACTAGCTAGATAAAGTAAAACATAAATAATTTGGGTACGTTTTAAATATTTTTTTGAATCCGCACATTTTTAAATGAATTTACTATACAAATTAGCAATCAATTATCAATCAAGAAGCAGCTTTAATGTAGGATATTCCATAGTGAAATAGGAACCCAGACCTGTCCTTTTGGTTCTGTGTACTCCTACTCTTAAGCAAGCTATAGAACTCCTATTTGATTTTTGAAAAAACTTAGTACACATCCAATATGGCTCACTTAAAGGGAAAAGGTTTTAAATATATCCTTGACCCCTTTACCCTTTAACTTTTTCCCAGACCACAAGGAAAGTCAAGAGTGTACACATCTATTCCCTTCTTTCTGTTCCCTATTCACTATTCCCTGTTCCCTCTCTACGCAAATAGGTTCAGGAATCAAATCTGATTCCTATAGCAGTATAGGCATAGCTAAGGTGGGAGAGTTTATATATTAATGTTTATACTGGTTGCTGTTGGTTTGCCCTTTTGCCTTTTCCTGGTTGCGTGATAAATGTTTGCTGCTTCCAATCAATTACTATGGTCTATGATTGGCTTACTCCTGACAATGGGTGGCACTTTTCTAGAAGCTTATGGCATCACCTTACCTTGGACTTGGAGTCAGCACGGAATTCAGACTTTTTCTTTAGGTGTCACTTTTCAAATTGGCGCAGTACTGTTGGTGGGCTGTTTAGGGGGCAAAAATGCCGGTGCGCTGTCGCAAATTGCCTACTTAGTCATGGGATTAACATTATTACCTGTATTTGCCGATGGCGGTGGTATTGGTTATATCAAGCTATCTCAGTTTGGTTATTTACTAGGCTTTATTCCTGGAGCTTGGATTTGTGGCTTAGTTGCCTTCAAAGCTAGACCTAGACTAGAAACTCTTGCCTTTAGTTGCGTCTGTGGCTTGTTAACTCTCCACCTATGCGGTATTACTTATTTGATTATTAGCTATTTTTTTCAGTGGAAAGGCACTGAAAATCTACCTTTGATGCAAGCAATCCTCAGATACTCCTGGTTTGCACTACCAGGTCAACTAACTGTCGTCTGTGCAGTTACTGTAATAGCATATGTACTGCGTCACTTAATGTTTTATTAGTTTATTGTCCTTCGTCCTTTGTCATTTGTCAAAAGCTCATGACTAATGACCAATGACCAATGACCAATGACCAACGATCAATGACTAATTAGCCATGCGTTTAAAAAATCGTCTTTTCTGGATCGCTGCCTTCATAGCTTTTTTCTTAGACCAAATCACAAAATACTGGGTGGTACAAACCTTTAGCTTGGGGCAGACACTACCACTCTTACCTGGGATATTTCACTTCACTTATGTCACTAACACTGGTGCCGCCTTTAGTTTATTAAGTGGGAAAGTAGAGTGGTTGCGCTGGCTATCTCTAGGAGTGAGTTTAGTATTGATAGCGTTGGCGTTGTTTGGCCCAACGTTAAATTTGTGGGATCAGTTGGGCTATGGCTTGATTTTAGGTGGAGCGATGGGCAACGGTATTGATCGTTTTGTTTTAGGCTACGTCGTTGATTTTCTTGATTTTCGCCTGATTAACTTTGCTGTGTTTAATGTAGCAGATTCATTTATTAGTATTGGTATTGTTTGCCTGTTAATTGCTTCGTTGCAAAAAACACCAACTTCAAATGGCAGATCGCATTAAACTATTAAGCCTGGGATTAATCATCCCAGGCTTGTTATTACTGAAACCTTTGGTCAGTCCTATATGCGAAGACTTGATCTGTATGGTTACAGCGATTTTTGTTTGTCATCTTACACCAGTTCGCATGACTGGTGGAAGAGTTTAAGAAAGATGCACCTGCGATCGCTGATGGCAAACTAGTATTCAGGTTATGCCTCAGCTTTTAATTTAATTACCTGTTGCAGGAGTATTGGGTGAACTAGAACCGGGAGTACTGGGAGAGAGACCTGGTTCGGTAGTGCTACCAGGAGCGCCTTCAGGAGGAGTGACACTTCCTGGTGCTGGAGTCAAGTTGCTAGGAGCGCCTTCAGGAGGAGTGACACTTCCTGGTGCTGGAGTCAAGTTACTAGGAGCGCCTTCAGGAGGAGTGACACTTCCTGGTGCTGGAGTCAAGTTACTAGGAGCGCCTTCAGGAGGAGTGACACTTCCTGGTGCTGGAGTCAAGTTACTAGGAGCGCCTTCAGGAGGAGTTACACCTTCTGGTGCTGGAGTCAAGTTGCTAGGAGCGCCTTCAGGAGGGGTTACACCTTCTGGTGTAGTTGTGCTATCAGGAGTGGTGGTATCTGATGGCGTGGTTTCTGCTGGTACTGTAGTGCTACCAGGAGCGCTAGGGGTTACTGCTGTGCCGCCGGCACATCGAGAGTTAAGGGGGAAATTCTGGCACAGAATTTTCATCCCTTCTGGCGACATCTTGATTTCCGTTGGTGCACTAGTGGATGAATCGCTACTGGATTGGGCTATGGGGGATTTACTGGATTCGGCTACAGCAATGTTAGCGGTGAGCGCCAAAGATAGAGCTGTACCAATCATGGTCAGAGATTTTCCCATCATTTTGAAATTAACCTCAACGGAACACTCGGCCCATTAAAACAGACAATGAGATTTAGAAAATCTTCCTAAATGAATATATTTAGGTTTGTTTCAGAATATGTGGATATGTAAAATTGGTAAAAATTAAATCTGTTATTTATTGGTAACTAGTGTTTAAAAATACAAAATAAAAAATTATGTTTGTAGTTATTGAACTAGTAATAGTAGATTAGATAAACCTTTGAGAATGGAGAAAAATTTGTGCCTCTGTACATAAGTGATGAAAATAACAAGTTAATCTTGAGTAAAAGCTGAGTTTAAAGTATAAATTAGCTCAAAAAGTTCCGTATAGCTAAATTATGCTTTAGCTTATGAGTAAAATGATGAAAGACTAACATCTAAAATTGTAATTCGCCTGATTCTTCACTAAAAACTGTGATGTGAATAGCCGATGAGTTCTCCCCAACCCCCTCACAAGCCACAAACGTTACTAGGTCAACTGACTCAAGCAGTACATACGATTCAAGCTAGGGTCGATTTTTCTAAATTGGCGCTCAAGCCTAATGCCAAAGTACCGGAACTCTGGGTGCAGGACGCGGGGGCGGATAAGGCAGAGGTATACCCACTCTTGGGCGATCGCTATATTCTCGGTCGTAGCTCCAAATCCAGTGATATTGTCATCCGTAACCCTGTTGTCAGCCAAATTCACCTGTCGCTATCGCGCAATTCTACTCAACACACACCAGTTTTCGTAATTAAAGACGAAAACTCCACCAACGGCATTTATCGTGGCAAGCGTCGTGTTAGTTCCCTAGAACTGCGTCACGGCGATATTCTCACCCTGGGGCCTCCAGAACTCGCCGCTTCTGTGCGGTTGCAATACGTAGATCCACCAGCCTGGTATGTCAAAGCTGCAAGTTGGACAGCTTATGGTGTCGGTGGTGTCAGTGCCCTGTTAGCATTAGTGATTGGCGTCGAATGGCTAAAATTTCAAGTTAAGCCCTTACCTACAGCGACACGCGCCCCAGTAGTTGTTTACGCCCGTGATGGAGCTACCCCGCTAAGAGAGCCTCGGACGATCTCTCATGTAGACATGAAGCGATTAGAGGAATTTGGCCCTTATTTGCCTGCTGCTGTAGTGGCTTCAGAGGATAGTCGTTATTACTGGCACTTTGGGGTTGACCCTCTAGGGATTTTACGAGCCGTGTTGATCAATAGTCGCAGCGGAGATGTGCAACAAGGAGCTAGTACTGTTACCCAGCAAGTTGCCCGCAGTTTGTTCCGCGAGTATGTAGGCAGACAGGATACCCTTGGACGCAAATTGCGAGAGGCAATTGTCGCCCTGAAGCTCGAAACGTTTTACAGCAAAGATGATATTTTGCTGATGTACTTAAATCGGGTTTTTTTGGGGGGAGATACTTCTGGCTTTGAAGATGCAGCCCGATATTACTTTGAAAAGTCGGCTAAAGAATTAACTTTGGCAGAAGCAGCAACATTGGTAGGAATTTTACCAGCCCCCAACGCTTTCGATTTTTGTGGGGATGGGCCAAATAAACTAGAAGCGGCGGAATACAGGAATCGCGTGATTAAGCGGTTGCTGGAGATGGGCAAAATTCAACCTGATGATGCAAACCGAGCCAGACGTTCCACCGTCCAAGTTAGTCCTAAAGTTTGTGAACAGCAAGCTAAAACGATCGCTCCTTATTTTTACAGTTACGTCTTCTCTGAGCTTGAATCAATCTTGGGGGAGGGAGCCGCAAGAGAAGGAAACTATATCATTGAAACCAAGCTCGATCCAGCGATACAGAGCCAAGCAGAAGCAGCGTTGAGTAATTCAGTGAATAACGCTGGTAGAAATTTTAATTTTTCTCAAGGGGCAGTAGTCACCCTTGACTCCAGTACAGGCAGTATCCTCGCAATGGTTGGCGGGACTGATTACAGAAAAAGTCAGTTCAATCGCGCTGTTCAAGCCAAAAGACAGCCAGGTTCCACCTTCAAAATATTTGCTTATACCGCCGCTATTCAACAGGGATTTTCAGAATCAAAAAGTTATTCTTGCGCTCCTTTAACTTGGCAAGGTTTTACTTATAAACCCTGTCGTGCGGGTGCTGGTGCTAGCTTAGATATTGCCACCGGGCTGGCGCTTTCAGAAAATCCCATCGCTCTGCGAGTTGCACGTGAAGTCGGGCTGGATAAAGTCGTGGCAATGGCGCAGCGTTTGGGGGTAAAATCAAACCTCGATCCCGTTCCTGGCTTGGTATTGGGTCAAAGCGTGGTCAATGTTTTGGAAATGACTGGTGCTTTTGGCGCTATTGGTAATCGCGGTGTATCAAATCCTCCCCATGCCATTAACAGAATTTTAGACAGTGGTGATTGCAGCGATCGCAATGATATCAAAACTTGCCGTGTGATCTACTCCTTTGACCAAGATCCAGATGCCAACAAACGAGTGCTGACAAATGGTGTAGCCGATGAAATGACTAGTTTGATGCGTGGTGTAGTTACAAGAGGTACTGGTCGTAGTGCCGCCATTGGATTAGGGGAAGCTGGTAAAACTGGCACGACTGATAAAAACGTTGACTTGTGGTTTATTGGTTTTATTCCTAGTCAGCGACTTGTAACTGGCGTTTGGCTGGGAAACGACAATAATTCTCCAACATCTGGTAGCAGCGCTCAAGCCGCTCAATTGTGGGGAAATTATATGCGGCGGATTGCAAGGTAATTGGGTATTGGGCATGGGGCATTGGGAATTGGGAACTATTGATCAATAAATGATCAATGGACTTTTGTGAGAAGACCTGATTTTGAGGACTTAGAAGTTTATCGACTCGCCAAAAAGTTAGCTAATGAAATTTGGCGTATTGTTAAAGGATGGGACAATTTCACTAAAGATACACTGGGCAAGCAAATTGTTCGGTCTGCTGATAGTATTTGTGCGAACATCGCAGAAGGCAGAGGTAGATATAGCGACCAAGACAATCGGCGTTTTGTCAAGATTGCGAGAGGGTCTTTGTATGAAACTATCAGCTGGTTGAGGTTAGCCTACGCCAGACAATTATTGACAAATGAACAGGTAAGCAAATTTAAACCAATCCTTGATGAACTGTTGCCCAAGCTTAATGCTTATCTAAAATCCATAGGGAATAGGGAATAGGAACTTAATTCTCTTCCCCATGCCCCATGCCCCATGCCCAATTACTGATATCCCTGCCAAGGAGTGACTTCAAGTTTACCGTTAGGCTTGAATATTACTTGGAAGTGGGCGAGAGGTTCTTTGTTATTGGGAGCAGCTACATTAGAACCATAGATATCGTTGAACATCTTGGGAAGGGGTGTTTCCCGAAAATAGTCAAAGGCGACTTGGTTAAGTGGTTCATAGTCAGCGATTACACCCTCTTTGTTGAGCGCTACCCGATATTTCAAATCTCGCGTAAAGGTGGGGGTACCACTCCAGGTTTGGCGAACTGTATTATAAAGTTTTTGATTTAAACCTTTAGTTATATTAGAGTCAGTAATTTTTGCACCTACTACCTCTGGTGTCCTAGCATATCCCCGCCAAGGACTAACTTGCAGCACACCTTGTGTAGTAAACACTATTCGGAATTGGGCGATCGGTTCATTAGAAATGGGAGCGCGGTTAGCAGGATTATAAAGTAAGTTAGGTAGAGGAGTTTGCCCGACCCCTTGATTTGCCTCTTTATTCACCGCTTTGTAACCAACGATCGCTCCATCCGCAGCTACACCCAGACGATAGATCAAATCCTGTTGCAATCCTGAGCGATTAGTCCAAGTTGGATGAATTTGGTTATATACTTGGCGATTCAATGCACGCAGCTGCGATGGATCAGTAATTTCCGAAACTGTATTTAAAAGTGCTTCTAAATCTTTAACTACTGGCTTTGCACTAGCTGTAGGTGTTGGTGTGGGCGTTGGAGCCGCAATAGGTGTTGCAGCAGCTGATGCTGGAGGAGTAATGCTCTGTGTTGTAGAGCTAGTTTGCTCATCTGTCTTAGGTTGCGGTGGACGTATCTGGGGAGGTGGAATCAAGTTAAATGCGATCGCTGCTACTGCTAAACTTGAGACTCCTACAGCAGCAGGAACAGCTTGCTTGATTAAGGCTTGACTAGCACCGCCATAGCGTCTGGTAACTGGTTGTAGTTCTAGGGATAGTTCTGGTAAAGTCTGGGTATCAGCAAAAAACTGATCCACTGCTTCCACTAAATCAAACAACTGCACCGTATTTAAATCTATTTCAATAGGCGGGCGTTTGGAATTATTAGACTGAGACTCGAACCCCTCTGGAGCACCTTCTGAATGGATGATTAACCTGTGTCGGTTGCTGTCAATTTTTTGAAACTCTACCAGTTCCGATTCCTGGTTATGTGCTTGGGGATTAGGTACGCTACTTAAAAATTCTTGGGCATAGCCACTAACAGCCCTCACCAAACTTTCAAAAAATTCTCGCCCTCCCGTTATCGGTTGGTTGTAACCAGATAAATAGCATTCTGCATTTACCAATATTGATAATTCTGGGCGCATTTCCTGGAAGTGTGCGGCCCTAGTGACATCACTTAACCCTTCTAAAAGCAGTGTACAATTAGGTAGACTGTACTTACGTTGAATATTCATTCCACTTCACCGTCAAAAAGACTAATCCAGAACCGCTGCATTCCAGCTGTACCAGTACAAAAGAGTAATTGTCCTAACAAATTGATTGCTAGCGCATCTAATTTTTCATCAGAAGTTAATGCTAAGACACCAGAACGCCGAGCATTCATCCGGCTCTTAAAATGCGCTCTAAACCTTTCTAGGTAATTAGATAGCCGCAAATTCTGTTCTAATGGAATCTGCTTTTCTTCCATTTGTTCACATATCATTAGTAACTGGCGAATGACAACAGTTAAACGCCGTGCTATGTAGCAAGCAATGACCACCAGAGCTTTTGCTTCCATAATAGTTAAGGGACGGCGCATGTGCGCCCTTCGTAGCGGGTTAGAGCTACGCATCCGCCATAAATTCACTCTGTCTTTAACAATTCCTTTAAGATCCAACTCTTGAGCAAAAGCCAGGATTGCTTCCGAACCACCAAGTTCTAAAGCTTCAATTGCCAGTAAAATCAGGTCAATTTGCAGCCTGGTTCTTCGAGGACAGGTTTTGGAAGCGATCGCAGGATCTGGTAAAGTATCCAGAATCATCGGCAGTGACTCTTGGGTTGAACTGTTGAACGGCGTTAAACTTGCGGAGACATTCATTCTATAAATACCTTGTGCGGTTCCAACAGATTAGGTAAAACAAATTTAAGATCGGTAGCCAAGACTTGAACACTAGATTTGTGGCATTAACATGACTACCTGATATATACATTAGTTAGCTCTTTCTACTCAAAGGTTTCCCTATATTGAAATCAAAATTTTAAAACATCAGTTAATTCACCTCATTTGTAAGTGCAATCCCTTTTCTAGCTTGGTTTAGATTCTAATTATCGTCAATAAAAGGCGAAGTTTCAGCCTCGACCCCCAGCGTATGACATTATAGTGTACGATTTTTCAGGTATCTGAAATTGGGGACTGAGAACTGGAGACTGGGGACTGGGGAATGCCATAGCTATGAATTTAAATTAATAACTCCTCACTCTTCACTCCTAACTTTCCCTAATCCCTACTCCCTACTCCCCATTTTATGGATTTAAAGTCTCTCGTTCGTGACATCCCAGATTTCCCAAAACCCGGAATTTTATTTCGGGATATTACTACGCTGCTTCGCGATCCAGAGGGATTGCGCTACACTATTGACTTTTTAACACAAAAATGCAACGAAGCTGGAATAACAGCAGATTATGTCATTGGTATGGAGTCGAGGGGATTCATTTTTGGTTCACCTCTGGCTTATAAATTAGGGGCTGGTTTTATCCCCGTCCGCAAAAAAGGTAAGTTACCAGCAGCCGTTCACTCAATTGAATATGAACTAGAGTATGGTACAGATTGCCTAGAAGTGCATCAAGACGCTTTACATCAAGGTAGCCGAGTTTTAATTGTGGATGATTTGATTGCCACAGGTGGAACTGCCAGTGCCACAGCAAAGTTGGTGCAGAAGATTGACTGCGAACTAGTAGGTTTTGGGTTTATTATCGAACTACGGGATTTAGAAGGGCGTAAATACCTACCAGACGTGCCGATTATCTCTGTAATTGAATATTAGTCATTAGTCATTGGTCATTAGTCATTAGTCAGTAGAAAACAACTGACTAATGACGAAGGACAAAGGACAAAGGACAAAGGACAAAAGACAAATGACATCTACGAGAATTTCCTTGGAGACAGGTCGAGATTGGCTAATCAGGCTAGTCACGAGCGACACTTTTATTTATGTGGTAAAGCGACTATTGCAAGCACTGCTAACTTTGTTGTTGGCGTCAGCGTTATCGTTTTTCATAATTCAACTCGCTCCCGGTGATTATGTAGATACGCTACGCCAAAATCCGAAGATATCTCCAGAAAGAATTGAGGAAATCAAGCGGCAGTTTGGTCTGGATAAGTCTTGGCTAGAGCAATTTTGGCTGTGGCTGTGGCGAATCTTGACAAAAGGAGACTTTGGCACGAGTTTTATTTATCAACGTTCAGTATCGTCGCTGCTGTGGGAACGAGTACCAGCTACTTTGCTATTAGCGATCGCATCTTTAATTGTCACATGGGCGATCGCCATCCCTTTAGGGATCTTTGCCGCTGTCAATCAAAATAAGCTAGCAGACCGCATTCTACAGGTGATCAGTTACGCTGGACAGGGCTTTCCCAGTTTCATCACAGCCTTAGCGTTGCTGGTTTTAGCCCAAATCACCTCGCCGCTATTCCCAGTAGGTAGTATGACTAGCATCAATCACTCGGAACTATCGTGGTTTGGCAGAATCTTAGATGTCGGCTGGCACATGATTTTACCCACAATCGCCCTCTCAATTACTAGTTTTGCTGGCTTACAACGCATCACTCGCGGCGAATTATTGGATGTGCTACGTCAAGATTACATCCAAACGGCTCGTGCCAAAGGTCTACCAGAAAACCGCGTTATCTACGTTCATGCACTCCGAAACGCCATAAATCCCTTGATTACCTTATTGGGTTTTGAATTAGCTGGTTTATTAAATGGTGCCTTTATTGCCGAATTTTTCTTCAACTGGCCCGGTTTAGGGAGATTAGCTTTACAGGCTTTACAAGCTCAAGATTTATATTTATTAATGGCAAGCTTAGTAATGGGTGCAGTACTGTTGATTGTTGGCAATTTAATCGCCGACTTGCTGCTCAAAGCAGCCGATCCACGCATTCGGCTAGAAAACCTCAATTAGCAGCAATTTTAAATTCAAAAATCAAGATGTATTAAGCGATTTCTAGGCTGCTGACTCCGAGATCATAAACACGATTAAGTGCTGCCAACTATCAACCAACAGTTAGGTAGTCAAACTGCAAATCAGGTTGAAGAACGTCTTCCTTCTTTAACCTGTCGCTAAATTTTAAATTGCAGTTTAACTGGTTACTTTACGAAGCCAAGATTTACTGCTTGAATTAGTTAATTTCAGAATTTTTTAAGCGGGCGGCGGGAATCGAACCCGCATTAATAGCTTGGAAGGCTATAGTTTTACCACTAAACTACGCCCGCGCATTTCCAACTCTATAAATGTAACACAGTTTTTGTAAAAATTCAAGCATTTAGTTGGAATTGGCTGGTTGGATTTTGATCCTGACATACAGATTGCTCAATTCTGGTTTTGTGCGATCGTTGTTATGAGCAGCAATAAAGTTTTCTGTTTTGAAAACTTCGCTGAGAACTTGCTCGTATGTGTTTTTTTCACTTTGCAGTGTTGCTGGTTCTATTTCTAGAACTACAGCCTGTTGAAAGTTGCCATTGTTATCAATGATTAAGCTAGCCAAGAGTTGTGCTGGTTCAAGTCCAGAATTGTGGACAAGAAAACTTGAGTCTAATTGTTTTGTATTGCTTCCCTTGTATAAAGCGATAACGTCGGGTAAAGCATCTTGTCGTAATCTTCCTGCTTTTATCAAGTTACTCACTTCATCTCTGAGTAAAGGAGCTACTATTGCTACCGACGCTCCCTGAGTTTGAGTACTTGCAGTTTCCCTAGTTGGAGTTGGCGGAGTTTCTCCTGTAGGAATAGGTGGAGTTTCCCTAGTTGGAGTTGGTGAAATTTCTCCTATGGGAGTAGGTGGAGTTTCCCTAATTGGAGTTGGTGAAGTTTCTCCTATGGGAGTACGTGGAGT
>NZ_JBDNJQ010000157.1:0-20017 GCF_051172895.1 Nostoc sp. CALU 1950
GTGGTCAGATCCCCGACTTCTTTAAGAAGTCGGGGATCTCGTAGCCCAGCAAAATGAATTTGACAGACTACTACTACCTGAAAATCATTCTTTTCGGCTACCGTTTGCGTAAGTCCTGTTTAAGTATTTTGTCTGTTTGTTAAGAAAGATATGGGTAAGGGACAGGGAAGGGGGAGCCAAACTTCCCTCTTTGCTATGCTTAACGGCAGGCTTGCGCCCAATTTAATTACACTACTAACGGTACTGGTTATCCCTTTGAGAATCGCTATAAGATGAGTAAAAGGGTCTTCTAGGTAATAATTTCAATCTTAAACACCATGAAGTGTCCTGAATTAATGACAGCTATCTACCGTTTGGATGTAAATGACTGAGCAACGTGATGCTGACTCACCCTTAACTGATTCTCAGCAATTGAGTGAACCGACCGATGGAACAACTACCACGTCCGTCGATAATTCCTGGACAAACCGCATTGGTGATGTCTGGAACAAGACAACAACACGTCTAACGCAACTTCTACCCGTAGAACAACTGGCACAGACAGTTGTTGAATGGTTTAGTGTGAGTGAGGCTCAGGTTACAGAGATTTTAGAGAAAATCCGAGCCGAACTGCCAACCACAGAAGCGCTACTGATTGGTAAACCCCAAGCCGGAAAAAGTTCAATTGTGCGGGGATTAACGGGAGTTTCTGCCGAAATTATCGGTCAGGGATTTCGTCCCCACACGCAAAACACCCAGCGCTATGCCTATCCTTCTAATGACCTGCCGCTACTGATTTTTACTGATACGGTAGGTTTGGGTGATGTTAAACAAGATACCCAGGGAATTATTCAGGAATTAGCTAGCGATTTACAACAGCAAACTCGTTCCGCCAGAATTCTCCTTTTGACCGTCAAAATCAATGATTTTGCAACTGACACGCTACGACAAATTGCTCAACAACTACGCCAGAAGTATCCAGATATTCCCTGTCTGCTGGTAGTTACCTGTTTGCATGAGGTTTATCCTGCCGATACTGTCGATCATCCCGCTTATCCGCCAGATTATCAGGAAGTCAACCGCGCATTTGCCGCAATGCAACAAGCCTTTGCAAGAATAACTGACCACTCTGTACTAATTGACTTTACCTTAGAAGAAGATGGCTACACTCCGGTATTTTATGGCTTAGAAGCGCTGCGAGATTCCTTAGCAGAACTACTCCCACAAGCAGAAGCCCAGGCGATTTATCAGCTATTAGATCAAGAAGAAGTTGGGAAGCAAATTGGCAACCTTTATCGAGATGCTGCACGCCGTTATATTTTGCCATTTGCGATTATGTCTGCCACTCTCGCCGCTGTACCTTTGCCATTTGCCACAATGCCCGTACTCACTGCTTTGCAAGTATCAATGGTGGGACTTTTGGGTAAATTATATGGGCAGACAGTTACGCCATCTCAGGCGGGGGGAGTTGTGAGTGCGATCGCAGGTGGTTTTTTAGCACAGGCAATTGCACGGGAGTTAATTAAATTTATACCAGGTTTTGGTAGTGCGATCGCAGCTTCTTGGGCAGCCGCCTATACCTGGGCACTAGGGGAAGCAGCTTGCGTTTATTTTGGTGATTTAATGGGAGGTAAGAAACCCGATCCCGAAAAAATTCAGTTGGTGATGCAAGAAGCGTTTCAGGCGGCAAAAGAACGGTTTAAGGGAATCAAACACTAGGAGTAGTTATTGGGGTTTTCAACAAGTAGACCTTCACTTGCTGCGGCTGCATTCAATTCGGAATCAGCAGATACAAATGTCACCAGAGGTAAACTGTTAGCTATGCAGAGGGCGTTTACCGCACGACCAGCCCCTAGCTGAACTGCATCGTAGCCTCGTAACCCGTATGCTTCAGCTAATACCATTGCAGAGTTGATGATGCTCTCTGTGATTTCAACAACTTGGTATTCAGAGCGGAGATCACTTTTGAACTGATTACATACTGCGATCGCATCTGTAGCAATGATACTTCCACCACGCGATCGCCGTGTAATTGCAGCAACAATTTCAACAGGAGTAATGGCAGCAATCAATACATCATTTTTCAGTAGCGGGTCAAATAAACTCAAAACCCATGCTGAACCTATCTCACTGACGTAGCGTTTGACCAGCGCACTGCTATCTAAATAATAAGCCGTCATCTAGCAGCGTTCCTCAATGATTGTCTCAGAAACAGGCTTACCCTGTACCTGAATAAGTCGCTGTTCAGTTTGCTGATTGTAACCTGGTTGCTTGATTTGTTTTACTAACCCAGAAATTAATAGTGCTTCATGAAATGTTGTTTTTTGAGCAACTTGTTCTTGCTCAACAAGATATCTCTGGATAGCCTGGTTCAACTGCTGTAGTTCCTTCGGATCTAGGATCTCAAGCTGATTAAGAATTTGGTTAAGGATTGCCTTTGGCATAGGCTTCTACTGTTTACCTGTTGCTTGTTTTTTTTATTTTAACAAGCGGGATACATAGGATTGCCTCTGGCATAGGCTTCTACTGTTTATACTTTCTCCTTTGGTGCTGGCACAATGCCAAACTTATTTAAACCTGTATCGATTTCCTTAAGTGCTTTAAAATCTTCCTCTGGTAAAGGATAGCTGCTACTACTAAACAAACCCCCACTGACAGCAGGCTGCTTTTCCAAAAAAGAGAAAGCTTGACGAAACTGATGCGGTTCGGCTTTTATCGGTGAATCAAAATGGCAGGGAATAATCCACTGGAAATCCCAACGAGCGACTTTTTCAGCCCAGTCGATGGTTTCTTTTGGTGCGCGGTTGAGAATTAGCGTTTGTAAAATTGGTGCGACAAACAAACGCCCATTCCCTTGCAGAGCATAAAACGATCGCTGCCAATCTGACTGCCATTTAAAGGGATACAATCCAAAATAAGCTTTTCTTGAGCGTTGTGGTGCTTTCAAGGCATCTTGCAACACCTGACTCCATTGGGGTATATCTAGTGCCCTTGGTTGAAAATACAAAGCAAACAAACAGATGCGCTGCCAACCCTTACGGCGATTTTCCTGAATGTCTGCAACAATATCAGAAGCATGATCCTTGGCATGGAATAACAAAGGATATGGATCTAATAGAACGATCGCAGGTGGATCTTCTGGGATCGAAAGTACAGAATCTGTGACTAAAAGAGTATGCGATCGCTTGTGGAAAAAAGCAACTTCCGCAAACCTACCAGGGCCAAGGTCGATGGGGCCCAGAATCGCGTAATCAAACTCATCAGCAAAGGGGGTTTTGCTACTATCTTCTGGGAGTACTTGAGTTCGTTTTGGGGGTAAGCCAAGCCAACTAAGAGGGAGATTTAGCGGGAAACTCCACTGATGGGGAGCCACAAACACCTGTGCAGTCGGAAAGTATCTGGCGAAGGGGCCGACGAAAACTTTGTGTTCTATACCAGAGATAGTCGGTAGGATGATGTACTTAACATTGCCATGTTCTGCCACCAATTCATTCACAAGCCGGATGCACTCTGGGGTTGGTGCAACAGGCGCGTAGACCAAAAGACCCCCAGTTTCCAGCTTAACCACAGTCATACGAATCGGCACAACTACGTAGAAAATGCCCTGAATCTGGTCAAAATTCCAGATTGTGTCCTTAAGCACCTCTTTACGAATTGTTTGCCGTCTACCGTAAGGGTAGAGTGGCACAACAGGCCATAATCCCCAGGAAAAGTCCTTTGGATAAATCTGTTGTGTATTAACTATGTATTCATCATCAGCCACTCTACAATCCCCTCCAAATTCCCGATCTCAAATTGTTTTTATTTACTCCCCACGGAGTTAGAGAGCAAATTGTTGAGATAATAATAAGCTAAATCGCATCTAGTACGGCAAGGCGTAATTCGTAATTCGTAATTCGTAATTCGTAATTCGTAATTCGTAATTCGTAATTCAGAGGTGTCGGATTTCATCTGGGATTTCAGGGTTGAATCTGTAACTTTCTTTCTTCAAATTGGTATGACCTAGCTTTTAACAAAACTAATCAGCATAGAGTTAAACCATTTTGGATTTTAGATTGGCGATCGCAAAGCGTCGGAAGGAACTTCTTTTAACGTGAGTTCGACAAGTTTTATTTGACCTCTCCCCCAGCCCCTCTCCGACACGGAGAGGGGAGCAAAAAGCTGAATTTTTCCTTGCTCCTCCCTTTCCGAAACGGAAAGGGAGGCTGGGAGGGAGAGGTTCATCGAACTCACGTTCTTTTGGATTTGAGAGCAGGCATAGCGGCCTTGATTGAACCCAAGAACTAATTCCATTATCCAAAATCCTAAATTGGCGCGGTCAACCTACAGAGGTAGGAACCAGATTTTTTAAGGGGATATCAAGGAAAAACTCCGCTCCTTTTCCTTGTTCCGATATTACACTTAATTGTCCCTCATGTTTTTCCATAATAGAGTAGCTAATCGATAATCCTAAGCCCGTTCCTCGTCCAACAGGTTTTGTTGTGAAAAATGGGTCAAATAGATGCTGCTTCACTTCTTCAGACATCCCAGACCCATTATCTGCAATTTGAATGGTGACTGTATTGGCATCAGTCATTTTAGTACGAATTCGGATGGTGGGAATTGCTGCTTGGCTATTATGTTCATTTGTTGCAAATGATGAATCCAATACATCAATAGCATTGCTGAGAATATTCATAAACACCTGATTAATCTGGCTGGCATAGCAGTTAACTTCTGGCAACTGTGCATATTCCTTAATCACATCAATTGCAGGACGGTGTGTTTTCCCTTCGAGGCGGTGCTGTAAAATTAGCAAAGTGCTGTCGATACCTTCATGAATATTGACAGGTTTCATTTGAGACTCATCCAGGCGCGAGAAATTGCGGAGAGAAAGGACAATTTGGCGGATGCGATCTGCCCCCACTTTCATTGATTGCAGCAGTTTTTGTAGGTCTGACTTGAGGAATTTGAAATCTATTGCCTCTAGTTCTTCTTGAATCTCAGCGAACGGTTGAGGATAGTAGTGCTGATAGCGCTCAACCAAGCGGAGTAAATCTTGACAATACTCATTGGTATAGGTGAGGTTGCCATAAATAAAGTTAATCGGGTTGTTAATTTCGTGAGCAACACCTGCAACCATTTGTCCCAACGAAGACATTTTTTCAGTTTGAATCAATTGAGTTTGCGTATGTTGAAGTTTCTCTAAGGTTTCCGAGAGATGCTGATTTTTATCATTCAACTCAAAAGTTCTCTGCTGAACCTTGTCTTCTAAGGTATGGTTGTAGTCTTCTAGTTGGGTTTTTGCCACAGCTAAATTGGTATACAACATGGCGTTTTGCAGCGAGATGGCAGCTTGTGCTGTGAGTAGCCGCAAAATCTCAAGACGGTTTTGGGTAAAGGCTCCAGTCGTCAAACTGTTTTCCAAGTAGAGGATACCAATTAGCTGGCCACGATTATGAATGGGCGTACATAGCAAGCTTTTGGGTTGCCATTGCATGATGTAGGGATCGTTGGCGAAGGTAGTTTCTGTGCGAGCATCATCTAGTACCAGGGTTGCGGAGGTACGTGAGACATAGTTCACAACCGCTTTGGGAATATCCTGACTGGCTGAAAGCGGAAGGGAGTGTAGGTTCTTTATCCCAAGGTTTTCATCCAATCGCTTCTCTGATTGAGAAATTGGATTTGCAACACCCGTTTCCACGATCGCTTTGCTGGTTTTTTGAGCCGCAACCACCCAATGATTATCTTGAAGCAGTAGGAGGACAGATTTTTCAGCCCCGGCATTTTCGATTACGACTTGCATCAGAGTTGTCAACAGCTTTTCTAACTCAATTTCTCCCGCCAGGGCATGAGAGGCTTTCATTACTGTTGCTAAATCTAAGGCTTCAAACCCACTAGAACTAGTGTGTCCCAATCCGGTTGTCGTGGTTCGGGTGAGGCTTGAAGAACCAGTTTCTTGCGGCTGTTGGATCGTAGCCAAGAATTGAGGATATTGATGGGACAACCGGTTGACTTTGGCTACCGCTCCCCAGCTGAGGTAACTATAATAGGCATTTGCTAGGTAAATTTGAGCGATCGGCTCTTTGTTCCATTCCAGGTAAAATCGGGCAGCTAGTTCATTAGCGAGGGCAACTTCTTGAATGTATCCATTGACTTTTGCCCCAGCGATCGCGCGATCATAGAGATCCACTGCTTGCCCCATTTGCCCCAATACTCGGCATTCTTCAGCTTTTACCAGTTCAAATTTGTGCAAATAATTCATGGGTGTATGGTGTGCCCAAGTCTGCATTTTTCTCTGGTTATCTGTGACTCGTTCCAGCAATGTTTCTCGCCAAGAAGGTGTAGCCGTAGAATACTCTGCCAAAGCCGTCAGTGAATCATAGAAATAAAACATCGGCACAGTGGCATAGCCCATGCCTGCAACTAGATATTCTCTAGCTTGAGCAGCTGTTTCCACTGCTTCAGAGAGGTTTTCAAACAGATAACAGAGAATCAATTTGTGGAGCCAGAAGTAATGAAGCCCAGTCAACTCATTGGCATTAACCAGTTGGGTGACAAATTCTGCTTCGTTAAGTGCCTCACCTGTTAAAATGCAGGGATTCTCAGCCTTGCCGAGCAAGTTCAAAACTACTTGCCAGAAGATGCGGCAGTAGTTGAGGGTCGTGCCTTGCTTAAAATTTTCTAAAACATGACTGTAAGCTCTTATGTCTTGCTCTAATGAGTTCAGTTCTTGACCCAGGAAATAAGAATACTGACAGATGTCTTTCGTATTAAAGCCTACGTAATATACGTTTCCAGTTTCTAGGGCAATCTTGTAGCCCTCTAGCATGAGCTGTAAAGATTTTTTTAGTGGAGACTTTAAATAAGTGATGAAAGCACCGACAACATAAAATACAGTGGGTTTGATGTCGCTAATATTAAATTTGTCAGTTAGTGCCAAAGCAAGGCTGCCAACTTGATCGGCTGTTTCAATATCCTGAAGAATTCCGTTCAAGAGAATGCCATAACAGGCATAACAAAAGGCAGAAAAGGGAGCATTACCATAGTGAATCGATGCTTTGACTTGCGACAATATGAGTAGCGGAAACAGATTTTGATCGGCGATGTAAACGGCGGGAGCAACGTTTGCCACAATTCGGGTGACTGCTAACTTGTCTTTTGCTGTCATCACTGGTAAGTTAACCAAGGAAGCAATGTCACGTCCGTGAATTAAGGTAGCGGTTTCCTGAAGGGCTTGCTGAATATCTTGGAAAGTGGGTGTTTCTGGGAAAACCACACCAAACTGACTCATTCCCTGACGGGCGATCGCGATCGCACCTAGCACATCATTTTTAGCTGTATACGCCTGGATTTTGGTTTCGTAAATGCTGACTTGATCCAGTGGAGTTTTCGTTTGCTGCATCACGGTTTGGGCGAATTGCTCCATCTGTTCATACGCGCCACAAAGGTAAGCAGCATCAGTTGCTAATTCGTGCAGTGCCAAAGTCAACTCATATTGACTTTGCCAACAGTCGGATTTCAATAAACTAATCCCGATGGTCAAATACTCAATTGCTACTCGGTAAGCCGTGGAAGACTTAGCTTTCCGTCCTGCCAACAGGTTGAGTTGTACCAGTTGATCGCGATCGGGCTGGGCTACGATCAGTTCTATCCCAACATTCAGTTGGTTGACAATTTCAAAAATGATCTTTTCTTGCTCAGTTTCCGGGGTATTGTTTAACAGCAATTGACCAATCTTGAGGTGAGTTACTGGTTTCTGATTCGCCGGAATTAGTGAATAAGCGGCTTGTTGAACGCGATCGTGGAGAAATTTGTAGGTAATAGTTATTGATTCGTTGTCATTTGTCAAATCATCCATGACAACAGACTCATCCTGAAAGAATGTATACCCTTCCCCACTGGGCAAAATTAATCCATCCTTGAGAGCTGGCCACAAATCCGCTGCGGTTTGTGCTGGAGATTTTTCATAGACAAGCGATAGGGTTTCTAAATCAAACTGATTGCCGATACATGCAGCTAGTTTGAGAATATCCTGAGTCTGCGGTAGTAATTTCTGGAGTTGCAGCGCCACAAACTCCACAATATCTTCTTTAAAAGAAAGCGCTCTGATTTGAGCAATATTACACTGCCAAGTGCCTGTTTTGGCAGCAAACGCAATTAATCCATCTTCATGCAGCGATTTGAGAAACTGGTTCGTGAAAAATGGATTGCCTTTGGTCTGTTGATACACCAGATTGGCGATCGCTAGGGCTTGTTCTGGTGAATATTTGAGGGTATCTGCAATCAGTTGATTCAGGTCGGTCTGGGTAAGCACAGAAAGGACAATACTACTAACTGTAATTGCCTCTTGCCGCATCTCCTCGATGGTCAACATTAGGGGATGTGCAAACGAAACCTCGTTATCTCGATATGCTCCAATCACCAGCAAATAAGAGTTATTTGCTTCACTCATCAACAGATGCATCAGCTTTAATGAAGCCGAGTCTGCCCACTGTAAGTCATCGAGGAAAATGACGAGGGGATGGTCTTGGGTTGTGAATACTTGAATGAATTTCTGAAACAGCAAATTGAAGCGGCTTTGGACTGCACTGCCTGATAATTCTGGGACAGAGGGCTGTTGACCAATGATCCGTTCGAGTTCTGGAATCACCTCAATAATCACCTGGGCACTCTCACCCAATGTGGATAAAATTTGGGTCTTCCACTGCTCAATTTGGGCATCACTCTCTGTCAGCAGTTGTGCCATTAAGTCTCGAAACGCTTGCACCAAAGCAAAAAAGGGAATATTACGATTAAATTGATCGAATTTGCCCTTGATAAAGTATCCCCGCTGACGGGTGATCGGTTTATGAATTTCGTTGACAATTGCTGTTTTACCAATGCCAGAGGAACCTGCCACCAGCATTAGTTCAGAGTTCCCCTGGCGCACCCGCTCAAAAGTTGTTAGCAGCATTGCAACTTCTACTTCCCGACCGTAGAGTTTTTCGGGAATCGCAAAGCGATCGCAAACGTCCCCCTGTCCTAGCCCAAAGGGCACAATATTGCCACTTTTCTGCAATTGAATCAAACAGGTTTCGAGATCGTGTTTTAGCCCTAATGCACTTTGATAGCGGTCTTCAGCATTCTTCGCCATCAATTTGATCACGATATCTGAAACTGCTTGAGGAATTTTGAATTGCTCCAAAGAAGCAGGTTGTTTCGCGATATGACAATGCACCAATTCCATCAAATCATCAGATTGAAATGGCAATTGCCCCGTTAACAGTTCATAGAATGTGACACCCAGAGAATAGAAGTCAGTGCGGTAATCAATCCCTCGGTTCATTCGCCCAGTTTGTTCAGGGGAGAGATAGGCAAGGGTTCCTTCTAGAATAGTGGGGCTGGTTGAAAGTTGGGTAACTCTTGGCAGCAGTGAAGCAATGCTAAAGTCGATGAGTTTGACTTGCTTGGTGGTGGGATTAATCAGGATATTGGCTGGTTTGATATCCTTGTGGATGATTTGGTGATGGTAGAGATCACCCAGAATATCGGCTAGTGCGATCGCAATCTGGAGAAACTCAGTCAAGAAATCAGGATGAAGGGGTGAGGAATTTTCTTGATTTTCTGTCTCGCTGAGTCCTTTCTTTTTAAAAGCGGTGTACTCCTTTAAAGAAACTCCGCCAAAGTCTTCCAGGATCAGGGCAAGTCGATTTTGGCAATTCTCCAGACTATAGATGCGGACAACCCCAGAGACATTTAAGATTTTCGCAATTGTGTACTGATTTCTGAATTGAGCCAACTCAATCAGACTAGGATAAGCATTTTTCAGGAGTTTGATGACAACTGGGGTTTGATCAGCCTCTCGCCAACCTCGGTAAACCAGAGTGCGAGTACTGGTGTAGATGCTTTCACCAATCCCATAGCCGGGAACATTAACTCGATTCTCTACCATAATAGCTGCTACTGGATAATCTGAGTTCAGTTTTCCCTAATCCACTTGCAATCTCACAATTTATCCAGTAATTTTTTGGGCGGGAATTTGTTGACTCATGCAGCGAAGTCAACATGAAAGCAGCTGATAATATTATCCACCAACCCCAGGAAAATATAACTTGATGAGCCGAGCCACTGATTGTAATGGAGCAATACAACCGATTCAACCTCTTAAAGAAGGAACGCTAGAAGGCTTTGACCAAATAATTACTAATTCGTAATTCCTAATTAAATTGCAACTACGAATTAGTAATTATTTTCACCCTTTTACCGTCACAGAATAAATGCAAACTAAGCAGATAGCTTACACAGCTTTTAGCGATCGCTCTGGTTCGTACACCTTAAAAAAGGGTTCTTGATCAGAATGAGTCTTAATATAGACCAAAAACTCATTGATCAAGTCTGTAAAGTACTTAAACGCCACATCAATCAACTCAAGTGCTTGTTGACGAATCTCTTCTGACACCTCAATCTCTTTGATTATTTGCAAAGAAGAAGGAGTATGGAGAGTGTGGGTATTTTCAATATGGTTATAGACGCATACCAAAGTAACGGAACTCTGTAAACAAAATAGTTATGACTCATTACATTTTAAAAGCCTCAAAAGAAACCGTACATCTAGGTGGCTTCTCGCATCTGCTAAAACCAGTACTCACTATTGACTCTGGCGACACGATTGATGTAGAAACTTATACTGGTTACTACGTTTATGACAAAGCACCACCTGAGTTTCTCACACCAGAATTTCTCGATATCTGCCAAAATCTTTTACCAGAACGCAAAATTGCTGGAGGGCCACATTTACTCACAGGGCCAATTTATGTACGCAATGCCGAACCAGGGGATGTTTTAGAAGTACAATTAGATGCGATCGCACCTCGTTTACCTGTAGGGTTTAATGCCATTCGTACAAGTTGGGGAGCTTTACCACATCAGTTTTCTCAACCTGCGTTGAGATTCATTCCTCTAGATTTAGTAAACAATATCGCGGAATTTCCGGCGGGTACTGGCATAAAAATTCCTCTCAAACCGTTTTTTGGGATTCTTGGTGTCGCTACTCCAGAAACCTCTCGAACTTCTATCCCACCAGGTTCTTACGGTGGTAATATCGATAATCGGGAATTACAAGCTGGTTCTCGTTTATTTTTGCCGATTTTCGTACCAGGTGCATTATTTTCTATTGGTGATGGGCATTCTGCACAAGGAGATGGTGAGGTAAATGTTACCGCCATTGAAACTTCCATGAACGGTAAAATTACCCTCAAACTTCGCAAGGATTTACAACTGACAACACCAATTGCCGAAACTCCAACTCATATCATCACAATGGGCTTTGCTCAAACTTTAGATGAAGCCTTAGAGCTAGCTTTAAAAAACATGATTGATTTTCTGGAACGCTTTACTAATTTGTCGCCAGAAGATGCTTATGTATTGTGTAGTTTAGCTGTGGATTTTCACATTACTCAAGTTGTTAACAGTCCCCAAAAAGGTGTACATGGAATGCTACCAAAATCAATTTTTTCCCAGAAAATTAATTTATAGTTTGTAATCTAGCAACGATTTTTTATGTCTAATATCTTGATCCAACTGTTGTTAATCGGTTTAGTTTCTGGTGTCGCTGGCGGGATGTTTGGTATTGGTGGCGGCGCAATTATGATTCCGGCAATGGTGTTAGTAATTGGTTTGGATCAGAAGTTAGCTACCGGAACTTCTGTGGCTGCTCAAATTTTGCCAATTGGGATTCTAGCAGCCTTAGTTTACCATCGCAACGGTAATCTTAATATCAAATATGCCCTGATTATTGCAGTTGGTTTAATCGTGGGTAACTTCTTCGGGGCATTGTTTGCAAATCAGCCATTTATTAGCAGCGAGTTGATGAAAAAGCTGTATGGCATTTTTGTGTTAATGATTGGCCTTCGTTATTTACTGTAAAAATAGAAGAGTTTAATTCAGCTTCAGTAATGTCTTTGTTAAAGCATCACCTAGCTACTCAATAGATTATTGTTGTGTTGACAAATTTTGAGCCAAATAATGAACAATGATCCAGCGTAAGTAGTATTTACTCTACGGAACCAACAATTTATATCAGATGCCGATATGAATCGTTATTAATCTGCGATCGCGCTTAGTAAATTGTGACAGAAAAATTACGTTTTTGTTTATAAATTCATTTCATATAGGACTTACGCAAAACTACACGCGGTAGGGGCAATTCATGAACTGCCCCTACTATAAAAAATCCCACACCTTGAAGTGTGAGATTGTCAAATGATTACACCATAAGTCTAGGGTGGTCAAAGTTTTGTCCACCCTACAAAACTTAATGATGGTGGTGGTGGTGATGATGCCCCGCTAGTTGGGGATTAACTGCCAAAGTTTGCTCTGACAACAACTCTCCAATATGAGCATCAGCCCATTGCGCCGCCATCGCCAAGAATTCTGGATGGTCGTTGACGCAAGCCATTTGTACGTAGTTCGTACCAGGATGCTGTTTTTCCAAAGCATGGATGATGTGGTGTACATCCAATAGAGTTTCGTGGTTTTCTGTCGCAAAGCCAATTGGCATAAATATCACTACTTTCGCACCCAATTGGATCAGGTTATTTGCGGCTTGCTCTGCATTTGGCTGTGTCCAATCAATTAGGGGTGTGTCATGATTGAGCCAACCCACCGAGATTAACGGATAGCGGTTAATCAACTTATCTCGAACCAAATCGTACATTGCTTCACTTTCAGCAATCCCAGAAGTAAAGCCTTTAGCTTTATGGGGACAACCGTGATTCATTAACACAATACCGATTTGAGAAGGTAGATAAGCTGAGGCTAACTCAGCAATTTTCTCCTCAACCAGATGAGCCATTAAATCGATGTAGGCTGGTTCGTTGAAGAAAGAAGGAATGTAACGCTGTGCTTTAACCCAGTGTTCTTCACCATCAGTCAACTCAACAAGAGCATTGTTAACTTGCTCGATCGCAATACCACTGGTAAAGATAGAATCAACAACCAACAGTGGGTAGATTAGCAGTTTGTCGAAGCCTTGGTTTTTGATTTCTGCCAAGACTTGATTGGGTAGAAAAGGGGCGCAAAAGTTAAAAGCTTTGAAAACTTGGACATTATCACCCCATTTTTCTTGTAAATTCTTCTCAATCCCAGCTCGCTGCTGTTCAAAGATGGCATTGTGTGGGGAGATAAAATCGTGGTGTGTGTGTCCCCACTCATGGCGGTCAAATAGCGCCAAAAGCTTTGCCAGTGGGGGATAAATCCAGGTTGGTACTGGTGCGAATTTTGCTGTCAGTAGATTTAATGCCTGTTCGTTATAGTTGGCGAAATCTTCGTAGCTTTCGACTTCGCCGTAGCCCATAAGCAGTACGGCTACACGGTCTTTACCTGATAGATGCTCGTGGGTGTGTTGTACTTTTTCCGGCGTGGCAACCACAATTAATTCCTCAATATAACCAGAGTGCAGAGAAATATAAAGTTAGGGAATAGTTTGCACATTTTCCCTACTTGTAACTTATTATCCCATCCAGGGGGATAGGATGGGTGGGTAAATCAAGATAATACATCAAAAGACATACAAGACTTACGTGGGGAATGGGGCATTGGGAATGGGGCATTGGGCGTTGGGCATTGGGCATTGGGAATGGGGCATGGAAAATCGAACCAATGCATCATCTGCTATACGCTGTTTGACGAGTCTTAAACGGATCGCATCACAATACGATTCGGATAAGCATTTTTCACCTTCCTTGTGGTCTGGGGAATGGGGTTGCAGGTATTGGGTAAAGGATGTATTCAAAACCTTTTCCCTTTAACCGAACCGTATTGGATCACATACTGACGTAAGTTCTGATTTATATCCTTATTATTGATGATTGGGTAAATAGCTAATAGACCGTCGATAGCAGATTTAAGTGATTAATACAATACTAAAACCTGCTAACACGATATATATCCACCAACGTTCAGGCACAAAGATTTATCTTACACAATGCCAAATTTTCAGAATAGACAAACGAGTATAATTATTTGCCCTGGAATTCATGAGCCAGAATTAACTGAAAGCTTTAGAGTCGGATTGTTAGATTTAGTTTCTCATGGTGCGATACCTGCGGTGAGCTATGCTAACGCACCAAATTACGCAAATATACTGCTTTATCCGGGTAAAGATGTTTTGGTTTTATCAGCCTTGCACATTTTGCAGTTTTTGCGGGATTGCTTGACCAACTCTCCAGAATCATCAATCATCTTCATTAGCTTTAGCGCTGGCGTAGTCGGGGCAATAGGCGCAGCGCATTTGTGGCAACTCTTGGGTGGTCGTGTCAAAGGGTTTATTGCTATAGATGGCTGGGGAGTACCACTACAGGGTAATTTCCCTATTCATCGAATGAGTCATGATTATTTCACCCATTGGAGTTCTTCTTTGCTAGGTTGTGGGCAAAATAACTTTTATGCAGAGCCAGCAGTTGATCATTTGTCCATTTGGAAATCTCCCCAAAATGTACAAGGTTGGTGGGTAGATTCATCCATTGGAATTTCTCCACCCAAAGGTCGTCTGACAGCAGCAGAGTTTTTGCTTATGCTGTTAAAGCAGTATGAAGCAAATTAATCCGGACAATGGAGTAAGTAAACAGGAGTTAGGAGTCAGGAGTGAGAAGGGAAAAGGTTACAGGTGACAGTCAAGAAAAACTATCCCCATTCTCCATTCCCTATGCCCCATTGCCCATGCTCTATGCCCCATCTACCCAAAGTATCTAATGTTTCCAACTGAACCGGCTGCTGTTAATAACGGGTTTGGCGCACTGCTAAAAAACCGTGGTTTTATGCTCCTGTGGATTGGGCAATTGGTGTCCCAGTTAGCAGATAAAGTCTTCTTCGTTTTGATGATTGCTCTACTAGAGAACTACTCACCGCTTCCAGGGTTGGCACAAAACTCAATGTACTCAACTCTGATGCTGTCCTTTACAATACCAGCAATTTTGTTCGGGTCGGCTGGTGGTATTTTTGTTGACCGCTTGCCAAAAAAGCTGATTATGGTTGGCTCAGATGTCGTGCGGGGAATATTAACGTTGTGTCTTCCCTTTTTGCCAAGGGAGTTCCTAATTCTGTTAATTTTAACTTTTGCCATTTCCTCAGTGACGCAGTTTTTTGCACCAGCGGAACAAGCTGCTATTCCCTTGTTGGTGAAGCGAGAGAATTTGTTAGCAGCCAATGCGCTGTTTAGTAGCACGATGATGGGAGCTTTAATTGTTGGCTTTGCTATCGGTGAACCGATTTTGAGTTTGTCGAAAAGCCTGATGGGAGCAGAATACGGTCAAGAGGTTGTGGTTGGTGGACTATATCTATTATCGGCTGTGATCATGCAGCCAATTAAGTTTAAAGAACACAAACCCCACCAAGAACACCAAGGATCAAATCACCCTTGGACTGAATTCACTGAGAGCTTGCGCTATCTTAAGAAAAACCGTTTGATCTTGAATGCCATGCTGCAACTGACAACTTTATATTGTGTGTTTGCAGCGTTAACAGTGCTGACAATTCAATTAGCCGAGGAGTTTGGCCTTAAAGAAAAACAGTTTGGCTTTTTCTTAGCAGCAGCCGGGGTGGGTATGGTATTTGGTGCGGCGATTTTAGGTCACTGGGGTGATAAATTGCATCACAAACCTCTACCTTTAATTGGATTTTTGATGATGGCACTAGTTTTAGGAGTGTTCACTTTTACGCACAACTTGTTGGTGGCGCTGGGATTGTGTGCATTTTTGGGTGTAGGTGCTGCCTTCATTGGTGTGCCCATGCAGACTTTAATTCAACAACAAACACCATCTACCATGCACGGTAAAGTATTTGGCTTTCAAAATCATGCCGTCAACATCGCTCTGGCCTTACCTCTGGCTATTACTGGGCCATTAACTGATGTTCTGGGCTTGCGAACTGTGCTTGTCGCAATGAGTATTATTGTCGTGGTTGTCGGTGTTTGGGCTTGGCAAAATACCCGCAAAGTCTTGCAAAACGTAATTTAATTAATGTAGGCTAATAATCTAGCTTTATATTTAATATAAAAATTAATAAGATTTTGATTGAAGTTTTCAATTAAAATGAAATCTTAACTACAGAATTCAGCATTAACTTTAGCTATAGTCTGAGGTTTGACCGTGCGATCGCTTTCCCAAATTAGTCTCCCACAAACCGAGAATCACAAACAGTCTCGTGCTTCTAGCCCGCCAGCCTTGCCCAAACGGGCATCTGGCGGTTTTGCTCTACTTGACAGCCTTCATCGCCACGGCGTTGATTATATTTTTGGTTATCCTGGTGGAGCAATTCTACCAATTTACGACGACCTGTATAAGGTGGAAGCAACTGGTGCTATGAAGCACATTCTCGTGAGACACGAACAAGGCGCAGCCCACGCCGCTGACGGTTATGCCCGTGCCACAGGGAAAGTAGGAGTATGCTTTGGTACTTCTGGCCCAGGAGCAACTAACTTGGTAACAGGCATCGCCACCGCCTACATGGACTCAATCCCAATGATTGTAGTCACGGGACAGGTAGCACGTCCGTCCATTGGTACAGATGCGTTTCAAGAAACCGATATCTACGGGATTACCCTACCAATTGTCAAGCACTCTTATGTAGTGCGTGACCCCAAAGATATGGCGCGAATTGTCGCCGAAGCTTTCCATATCGCTAGTACTGGGCGTCCGGGGCCTGTTTTGATTGATGTCCCCAAAGATGTCGCTTTAGAAGAATTTGACTATGTACCTGTAAAACCAGGTTCAGTAAAGTTACGCGGTTATCGTCCCACTGTAAAGGGTAATCCCCGGCAAATTAATGCCGCGATCCAGTTGATTACTGAAAGTCGCCGTCCGCTATTGTATGTCGGTGGTGGTGCGATCGCAGCTGGTGCCCATGAAGAAATTAAACAACTAGCTGAATTATTCGATATCCCTGTCACCACAACCTTAATGGGGATCGGTGCATTTGACGAACATCATCCCCTAGCTTTGGGAATGTTGGGAATGCACGGCACTGCTTACGCTAACTTCGCCGTTAGTGATTGCGACTTGCTGATTTGCGTCGGCGCTAGATTTGACGATCGCGTTACAGGCAAGTTAGACGAATTCGCCTCCCGCGCCAAAGTAATTCACATCGACATCGATCCCGCAGAAGTCGGCAAAAACCGCATTCCCGAAGTGCCTATCGTTGGCGATGTCCGGAACGTGTTAGTAGACTTGTTGCGTCGATGCAAAGAAACAGGCGTCAAGGCGACACCGAACCAAAACCAAGAGTGGTTGAATCTAGTTAACCGTTGGCGCGAAGAGTATCCTCTAATCGTGCCACAGCATCCCGACAGCATTTCACCCCAAGAAGTGATTGTAGAAGTCAGTCGCCAAGCGCCACAAGCTTTCTACACCACAGATGTAGGACAACATCAAATGTGGGCAGCACAATTCCTGAAAAATGGTCCAAGGCGCTGGATTTCTAGCGCTGGTTTGGGAACTATGGGTTTTGGCTTACCTGCGGCAATGGGTGCGAAAGTAGCGTTTCCTGATGAAGAAGTCATCTGTATTAGCGGTGATGCTAGTTTCCAAATGTGTTTACAGGAACTAGGAACACTTGCACAGTATGGGATAAATGTCAAGACAATAATTATCAACAACGGTTGGCAAGGGATGGTGCGCCAGTGGCAGCAAGCCTTCTATGGTGAGCGTTACTCATGCTCCAACATGGAAGTAGGGATGCCAGACGTAGAGTTGTTGGCGAAAGCATACGGGATTAAGGGTATGGTAATTAGCGATCGCAGTCAATTAAAAGATGCGATCGCCGAAATGCTAGCACACAAAGGCCCGGTGATTGTAAATGCCCACGTCACCAGAGACGAAAACTGCTATCCAATGGTAGCTCCTGGTAAGAGCAACGCTCAAATGGTCGGTTTGCAAAAGCAAGCGCCGAAAGCGGCAGCAGAACCAGTGTATTGTAGTCATTGCAATGCTAAAAATGCGCCTACTCACAACTTTTGCGCTGAGTGTGGGACGAAGCTGTAACGCTTTTTGATAATTCAGATCAAAGAGGTAGGGGAGCAGGGAGAAGGGGAGAAAGGTGCTGGAATTTCCCCTAATTCCTGCTCCCTTTCTTATTGCGTAGGCACTAGCAATAGTGCGGGATCTTCCTCCCATAAACGAATTACTCGATGATGCGATAAATCATCACAAAGACGCGATAAATCGCCGTCTCTACAAAAGTCGGGACGGCAATTCATCGCGTCTCTTGTTTTAACCGAACAATATTGGGTGTTATTGTAGTCCAAGGCGATCGCTAACTAAATTACTGTATTTATAAATTGTGGTAATATACCATTTCCATATTTTGGTATGGAATATGGCGATCGCTACTATAAAATTCAGATGGATTAAATGTAAGTTGAGTTTCCTTACGTTAATCCAACTTACATTTAATGCACAAATTTAGTCTTGACACGGCACTAGATTTATGGAAAAAGTGGATTATTGCAGCAAAGGAGTTGTGCCGTTACCGTTAGTTGACGCATTCGCAATTGCAGGTTGAGTAGCAAGAACCGCTACAAGTGGAGAAACTTTTGAACTAGATTTTTTATATCGATTTGTTGTTTGAGAATAAGTGCAATCAACAAATGCGATCGCTAAATCAGCAAATGCGATCGCCTAAAAGGTTGTTTGAAAAGTAATTAGTTGTGATTTTATTCACTTGTTGATCCCCCCTAACCCCCCTTAAAAATGGGGGAACCAGAATTAAAGTCCCCCTTTTTAAGGGGGATTTAGGGGGATCTAAAACCTTTTACTATCAACAAGAGGACTTTTAAAACATCCTTTGAGGATACAAGTTGCATTTGTAGCCATCGCAATTACATTAAAAATGACAAAATCTCGATTCAGAAAATTGTAGCGACTGTCAACTTTGTGTCTAATTTTTCCGAAATTGAGCATAATATTGTTGAAGCTTCATCAAGATGCGTCTAACTCACACCTGCTCATGAACGAACAGCGTTTACACGCTTATAATCGGCTAATTCAAACCCTGCTAAATTGCCCTAGCGGGGAAGAACCAGAAATATTAGCAGCGAATACAGAATTGCTAGATGCTGACTTTGTACAGGTTGTTGTAGCAGCAGCAGAGCATTTTGCCCAGCAGGGAGAGGAAAATACTGCCGAGTGGTTGAGAAACTTAGCAACATATCTCACTACCCCAGAAACTACCCCCATCACTCAAGAAGATATAGACACTTACGGGCAATTTTTAATAGAAATACTGCAAGCAACAGCAGACAGCAACGGCGATGCTCAAGTAATTTACCCATTGCTGGCAGCAAATACCGATAAACTCAATAATATTTTTGCTGAATTATTGCGCCATTGGGCAACAAATACCCTACCAGAAGCGGAACCAGAGGCAGCAACATCCATCGCCGCAGTAATTGGTGAATTAAGTAATCTGATTCAGCAGTTCCCCTTGGGTAGCAAAGCCAGCAATATGGAAATTGCGATCGCTGGCTACGAAATCTCCCTAACTGTATATACCCGCACCGCCTTTCCTGAAAATTGGGCAACGACGCAAAATAATCTGGGTAATGCTTACCGTAACAGAATATTAGAAGAACGAGCCGAGAATATTGAAAGTGCGATCGCTGCTTATTCTGCTGCACTCGAAGTTTATACCCGCAGCGCCTTTCCTGTTGATTGGGCAACGACGCAAAATAATCTGGGTAATGCTTATGGTGAGAGAATATTAGGAGAACGAGCCGAGAATATTGAAAGTGCGATCACTGCTTTTTCTGCTGCACTGGAAGTATTAACCCGCAGCGCCTTTCTTGTTGATTGGGCAATGACGCAAAATAATCTGGGGAATGCTTACGGTGAGAGAATATTAGGAGAACGAGCCGAGAATATTGAAAGTGCGATCGCTGCTTATTCTGCTGCACTCGAAGTTTATACCCGCAGCGCCTTTCCTGAAAAATGGGCAACGACGCAAAATAATCTGGGATCTGCTTATGGTGAGAGAATATTAGGAGAACGAGCCGAGAATATTGAAAGTGCGATCGCTGCTTTTTCTG
>NZ_JBDNJQ010000158.1:0-19829 GCF_051172895.1 Nostoc sp. CALU 1950
CCCCGACTTCTTTAAGAAGTCGGGGATCTTGCTTTTCCCGAATTATTCAAGATTGCTATAGTTTTTTCTCGTTTAAAATTCTGGTTGCTGATAACCGAGGTAAATAGCTTCTAAAAATACATCAGGTGTAACACCTTCTGGCAACTTTTCTAAATTAATAATAGCTACAACTTGTTCGGCTAACTTTAGAGATAATGAGGCTCTTGCCTTCAATGACAATGCGCCACGCCGCTGCAAATACTCACGAATAACAGCAAAATCATCTGGCATCAATGGTGATAAATCGGCAATTTGTACTAACTCTTCACGGAGTAACTTTGCCTGTTCTGAAATTGTTAATGTAGGAGATGTAGTAGATGTTTGGGCTTGAATCACAATTGTACCAGCAGCCAAATCACCTAAGCGCTTTTCACGGCTACCCAACATAATTAAAAAAGCGCCAATAAACAAAGTTTCATCAAAGGGTCGTAGTAAAGCACGTAGCGTTGCTTGTTGTAGCCCGATCAGTCTACCATCGTCTCGAACCACGCGAATTTTAGCAAATCGTTTACCAGGAGTTTGTCCAAACCATAAGGTTTCAAAAAATACAAAATACCCGATGTAAATTGCAAAGCCGATCAGAAAGAAAATTGCTATTAACCAAAGTCCTAAATTCTGAGCATTCGTAATCAAGTCTTCAAAAAAATTGAATAGTTGAGTAGAAAAGACAGTCCAGGTAAGGAAAAATACAAGCAAAGTTACAGTCAAAACTGTATAGTCAATCAGCAATGCCAAGGCTCGATTACCGATTCCTGCTAGAGTAAATTCCAACTCTACACTTTCTGGAGTCTGGAATGTGATGCGATTAAAAAAGCGCATATTTTAACTAATTAAAAATTAATAGAGTTGGATTAAGGTGTTGAGTTAACGAAAATCTTGCGAGGGAGGTTCTCGTAATTGCAAACCTAGACCTTCACGACGACTACGCAAGTCTAAGTATAAAACAGCTTTTATTGCTTGCCAGAATGGCAGAACCAAAATTCCACCTATCAAGCTTCCAACCCAAGAAATAAAATACACAATTGAGTAGATAGTAGAACCTGGCTCAAGATTTATTAGGAATAAGCTAGGTATATAGTTTAATACAAACAGCAATGGTAGTGTTACGATAAAAGCAACTAAAACAACGCCCTGAATGCGAAATACTGAAGCTTTAGTTAACTCCCAACTTCTGGCAACACTTTCGCCACCATTGATATTTTCCTCAACTGCTAAGGGCACTTCAGCTATTATCCAACGGGAGTAGAACCAGGTTAGTCCTAATAGCACAAGAACTACCGTTACAATTACTGCCATAATTGTGGCTGTAATACCTGCACTAACACCTAATATCCCTCCTAATACTCCTCCGATCAACGCACCTATCAAACCGCCCACGATCGCCATTCCAAAATAAATTAAAAGCATTGATATACCTACTTGGAAACCAACTCTCAAAAATGACCAAAGACGTGGATTAATATGGTTCTTGGCAGTTTGAACACCTTCAGGTTGGTAAATCAATTCTCCAAAAGCCAAGCGTGAAATTAGTCCAGAAATGGCTGCATATTTTGCCCAGCCATAAATTGGAACTAGAATCCACAAGTGAGCGATCGCAGCTAGATTAAGATAAGTCTTCAGATGAGAACGATATAATCGCACCGCAGCACTGACAACATTACCGATACTCAGTGGTTGTATCTGACCGGAAGATCCAAAGTTTTCAGACATAATGGCACATTTTCCTTGAAATTACGGAGATGAATTTGAGGCTATCTTAAGCTAAGTTAAACTCAGTGTTCCCAAAATTCATGAATATTCAACGTTGGATTGCGCGACGAGAACCAAATTGGCAGCGTTTGGATGCCCTATTAAGGCAGATAGAAAAAAAAGGACTAAAGTCCTTACGGGCAGCAGAAATTAGAGAGTTAGCGAGTTTGTATCGTTCAGTGGCAGCAGATTTGGCACGTGCCCGCACTCAGCAAATCGGTAATACTTTGATCCAAAGTTTACAATCTTTAACAACTCGTGCGTACACGCAGATTTACCAAGGTTCGCGGCGACAAGAATGGCAGGCGATTCTAGAATTTTACCGCTGGGGTTTACCATCTGTAGTCCAGAAAACATTTGTATACATTGCTGCTGCAACGGCGCTGTTTCTACTGGGGGGATTAGTGGCTTGGTGGTATTCTTGGCAAAACCCCAGCTTCATGCCTTTAATCGTACCTGAAAACTTGATTACCAAGGTACGAGATGAGCAAAAATTATGGATGGGGTCAATTGTCGGCATTGAACCTCTGGCATCCAGCGGTATTATGATCAATAACCTAGCGGTGTCTTTTGGGGCTGTCGCCGGTGGGATCACTGCTGGGCTATACACAGCCTATTTGATGGTATTTAATGGCTTATTAATTGGTGCTGTTAGCACTTTGGTTGCTCAAAATAATCTGGCTTATCCTTTTTGGGCCTTTGTGTTTCCGCATGGTTCCTTAGAATTACCTGCGATCTTTTTTGCTGGGGGTGCGGGATTTTTATTAGCAAGAGCAATTTTATTTCCTGGTAAATATCGCCGTGGAGATGCACTAAAATTTTACGGTTCTCAGGCGGTACAGCTAGTATTTGGGATTGTACCAATGCTGATTATTGCTGGTGTGATCGAAGGCTTTTTTTCACCTAATCCCAGCGTACCTGATGCCATTAAATATCTGGCAGGAATAGGATTATTTGTACTTTTGGTAATGTATTGTAGCCGCAAAAAAGCATGAAATAATTTACATGGCAGCGGATTGGTCAATTGAAAAATATTTTAGAATAAAGTAAATACTAACTATGTAAATAAATCATCATAAGTTAAAGCTAGGATAATCATGGTACAAACATCAAATAAAATATTGACGCTAGAAGAGTTTCTCGCGCTACCAGAAACTAAACCGTATTGCGAATACATCGACGGTAAAATCATTTCAAAACCTATGCCTCAAGGAAAACATAACACTATTCAAGGAGAACTCTGTCCCGCAATCAATTCTGTTGTCAAAGTACAAAAAATGGGTTGGGCTTTTCCAGAATTGCGTTGCACTTACCCTTCGGGAAGCCGTGCTTCGCACGTCTATGGAGGGCGTTCTATAGTTCCTGATGTCGCTGTATTCTCTTGGGCAAGACTTCCTGTAGACGAAAATGGTGATATTGCCAATACATTCGTCGCAGCACCCGACTGGATGATCGAAATTCTCTCCCCTGAGCAAAGCCATACAAAAGTTACAAAAAAAATCTTACATGCTCTCAATCACGGGACTCAAATGGGTTGGTTAATTGACCCAGATGAGCGATTTATTGCTGTTTATCCTGCGAGACAACAACCTTTACCTTTTGAGGAAAATGATTCTGTTTTACCAGTGCCAGAGTTTTGTCAGGGGTTACAGTTGACGGTAGGTGATATTTTTGGGTGGTTAAAGGTGATTCTATAATCAATATTAATCGCAGTAGTTTAGGATTAATGTTTCAGCCCAAGAATAAGAGAATACATTCTATTTATTTAGTATCCAGCTTGTTTGTCTACAACATTCCGCAAGGGCTGACCGGTTTGGTAGCGTTTAAGATTGTCGATAAATAGTTCTGCTATGCGCTCTCTCAGACGTGGCGACAAAGCTGAACAATGGGGTGTGATAAAGGCGTTCGGTAGCGACCATAAGGGACTTTCCGGTGGCAGGGGTTCGGTTGCAACAGTGTCTAATCCAGCACCCGCAATCCATCCCTCACGTAGTGCGGTGAGCAATGCGGCTTCATCTACTATTGCACCACGAGCAATGTTAATTAAGTAAGCAGACTGGCGCATGGAGCGCAATGCAGATTCATCGATCAAGCCTTTAGTTTCTAGAGTTAATGGTGTAGCGATAACTACATAGTCTGCTGCTGGCAGGAGCGATCGCCACTCATCAGCACCCACAACTTTGTCAAAATTCGGCAGGGGTTCGGGATGGCGGCGACTACCCCAAACTTTAACTCCAAAGGCTTTGGCGCGAGATGCGATCGCTTGACCAATATTCCCAGTACCGAGAATTAATAAAGTCGCGTCTGCCAACTCCTCAAGAAACACTCCTCTTACCCAAGTGTGTTCATCCTGCAAAGTTTGCAATTTCCGTAAATTCTTGGCGTGATAAAGCATGAATGCCAGTACAAATTCCGAAATTGGAATTGCGTGTACTCCTGCGCCATTGGTGAGGATAATGTCCTTTTGCAAAAAAGTTGGCGTGAGGATGTGATTTACGCCAGCACTTGGTGACTGTTGCCAACGCAACGCGGGTGCTGCTGTGAGTACTTTGTCAAGGGTAGAGGTCTTCAGGTAAAATCCGTTGACATAAATTTCTGCATCACTAGGATCACCATCAAGATTACCTTCACTATCCACTTCCACAACATCTATATCAGATGGTAGGAGTGGTTTAATATCAGCAATCAGATGATCGGGTAAAATTATTTTCACTATTTGCTACTCCCTGATTCCATTTTGGATTTTCAAAGTGCGATCGCACTTGACATTCTGAAATAAACTTCAGCATCGCCTAGCATCCCCATCTAAAATTTCCTTCAACATCTACTCTTACAACCTCTGTCTCAGGCGGTAGATGAGGCTCAATATCAGCAAAGAGATCGAGCGTTAAGATCAGTTTTATTGTAGATTACCTCTTCTTTCTTTACAGGGATATACTTTGGAAATTGTCTCTGGCTGATAAAAAACAAGTGCTATTTTTCCTTGGAATAAATTATGATATTAAAGTAAGATTATCTGATTTTCTACTTAATTTTTAAACACATAAACTCCAGATCAAAATATTGATTATTAAATTCATACGCCATTTTCTCTATTCCATATATTTGAAAGCCCAATGATAAATAAAGACGTTTTTCTAAGAAATTACTTTTAACAACATCAAGTAATAATATTTCTAACTCGTTAATAGCTTTTGCTCTTTCAATTAATTCATTTAGTAATAATTTACCTATACCTTTTCCTTGATATTCTTGTTGAACATACATACTACTAATATATGCTTTGTGTCTGAGTTTTATTCTTGATTCTTGATGAAATGCAACTATTCCAATTAACTCTTTATTCTCAAAGCCACCCAAAATAAAGTTATTGTTATCCACTGGTATTTTATCCCGAAATTGTTCTATCGTCTTAATTGCTTCTTCATGATACATTGTGCCAAATGAATCTTGATTTTTATATAACGCTTCTAATCTGATCTGTCTATAATCTTCTGTATCATCCTCTGTTAATTTTCTAATTATCATTAGATTAAATCTAAGTAATAGATATTTCTTATTTTAATAAAGCGATATAAATTAATAATTATTATATTCTAGTTTATCTAGGTCGTGAATATAGAAAAAATCACCCAGAGGCGCAGAGAGGAGAGTTGAGAGGGATTTTGAGTGTTCATAAAAAATTTTCGATTGCTATAGCTGCTTTTTAAGAGTAAGTTTTAATCTCGAAGTAGCCTATTTTACCGCAGCTACCTCAAGCATTATATTAATCAACTACTCAACTGCAACAATTGGTTATTTGGCTGAGTACCTTCATTGCTCATTACTCGCTGGAGAACTGTTTCTCTGATATTGACAAATACTTCGCTACTTCTATCTCGCGGGCGTGAAAGTTTCACAGGTAAATCTAGAGAAATCTGTCCTTCATCAATCACTATCACTCGGTCTGCCAAGGCCACAGCCTCTTCCACATCATGAGTAACCAAAAACGCAGTAAATTTTCGCTCTTGCCATAAGTTCTCAATCAAATTCTGCATTTCTTGGCGAGTTAAAGCATCTAATGCTCCCAAAGGTTCATCTAGTAACAACAAACGGGGTTGGCTGACTAACGCTCTTGCTAATGATACCCGTTGCCGCTGTCCACCAGATAAAACATAAGGCCACTCATCAGCTCGATCTTTGAGTCCGACTTTACCGAGTGCCCACAATGCTTTTTCACGCCAATCACCTTGTAAGCCTAACCCTACATTTTGGATAACGCGCTTCCACGGTAATAAACGGGGGTCTTGAAACATCACTCTTACAGAACCGCTGAGTCTACGCAGTGGTTCTCCATCCAGTAGTATTCCGCCTGAAGTTGTTTTATCTAATCCTGACACAAGACGCAATAAGGTACTCTTACCACAACCACTTCGTCCGACAATAGCGACAAACTCACCTGCTTCAACTTCTAAATTCAGCGAGTTTAAAACAGTTTTCTTGCCAAAAGCCTTTGTCAAATCCAAAATACTTAGTTGTGTACCCTGTACGTTTGAACTCACTTGCAAAACCTCCTTATTTTAGAACAGTCGAGATTTAATTATTTGATGAGACGTTGAAGAAAGCAAATCACACTCAAAATCAATGAAAGTCAAAAGCTAAAATCAATAATTTTCAACCTTTGACTTTGGTGAATTTGGCATTTAGGACCTTTGATAATTGGGGTTCCAAGCCAAGAATTGTGTTTCTAATCCTCTGGCAACAGCATCTGCTAATTTACCCAGCAATGCATAGATAACAATACTCAATACCACAACATCGGTTTGCATAAACTCACGGGCATTCATTGCCATATAACCAAGACCGGAATCTGCTGCGATCGTTTCTGCCACAATTAGTGTCAGCCACATAATCCCCAAGGAAAAACGGACACCAACGAGAATCGAAGATAAAGCGCCAGGAAAAATGATTTGCCAAAGAAGTTGTGGTGTTTTCAATCCATAGACTTTTCCCATTTCAATCAGTCCAGGGTCAACGCTGCGGATGCCATGAAATGTATTGAGATATAATGGAAAAAATACCCCCATAGACACTAAAAATAATCTGGCTTGATCGCCAATACCAAACCAGAGAATTACCAAGGGAATTAATGCCAAATTGGGGATAGTGCGGAGCATTTGCAATGAACTATCTAATAACTTTTCTGCAACACGGGAAAAGCCATTGAGCAATCCCAAACCAAATCCAATACTACCACCAACTATAAAACCAGATATCGCCCGCCCAGCACTAATTCCTATATGTTGAAAAAGTTCTCCGGTGGAGGCTAGTTTAATGGCTGTAGCGATTACACCACTAGGGGCTGGTAAAATTCTGTTTGAGAGTAAACCAGTTCTGGAAGACAATTCCCAAAGTACTAGTACTAGAACGGGGACAATCCAGGGAACTATGTTCTGGAGTTGCGGGTTTTCTAACACCTTGCTCAGGGATATATTATCGTTGCTCTTGGTGTGTTTAAAAGTAATAGTCATGGAATTCTGGATTGTAGATTGTTCCAAAGGATGAATCTAGAAGTTTCGTCAACTTAATTCGTAATTATTAGTTATTAATTAGTAATTTGCTTTTCAATTACGAATTACGAATTATTCATGAAGCACTCGTTAGTTGTTGAGCAAATTTTTCACTGGCAACTATTTCGCTCACTGTACTCAATACTGGTGGCGTTAGCGATGCAGTTTCCCTCTGCAAAGGTAAACGTGGAAATAATAATTCAGCGGTGCGATATGCTTCTTCTAAATGGGGATATCCAGAGAACACAAAAGTTTCTATGCCCAAATTGTGATATTCCAGCATCCTAGCGGCAACAGTGTCGGGATCTCCAACTAGGGCAGTACCAGCACCACCCCGTACTAATCCAATTCCTGTCCACAGATTGGGGCTAATTTCTAAGGTTTTTCGATTACCACCATGTAATTGACTCATGCGCCGCTGTCCTTCAGAATCAGAATTAGCCAAATTTTTCTGAGCTTTTGCGATCGCATCCTCATCCACATACTTAATTAGTTCATTGGCAGCATCCCAAGCAGCAGATTCGGTTTCTCGCACTATTACATGCAAGCGAATCCCAAAACGGACTGTTCTACCTTGTTCAGCCGCCAATTTTCTGACTTCGGCAATCTTTTGGGCTACTTGTTGTGGAGGTTCTCCCCAAGTCAGGTAAACATCTATATGTTTAGCAGCAACACGTTTGGCAGCAGCAGATGAGCCGCCAAACCACAAGGGTGGATAGGGTTTTTGAACTGGTGGAAATAAGAGTTTACCGCCTTTGATATTCAGGTAGTTTCCCTGAAAATCAACTGTTTCCCCGCTGACGATACCCCGCCAAACTGTGAGAAATTCATCGGTTAAATCATAGCGATCGTCATGACTAAGATGCAAGCCATCCCCAGCTAGTTGTACAGGATCTCCACCTGTCACCACATTAATTAACAATCTTCCTTTAGAAATCCGGTCAAATGTTGCTGCCATTCGTGCAGCAGCACCAGGGGAAGTAATTCCTGGACGAATTGCCACGAGAAATTTCATCTGCTTGGTGACAGATATGAAAGCCGCGGCGGTAATCCAAGCATCTTCACAAGAACTCCCTGTGGGTAACAATGCGCCCGTGTAACCTAAATTATCCACAGCTTGAGCAATTTGCTGCAAATAATCAGGTGTGGCAACACGAGAGCCAATATCTGTGCCTAAATAGCGTCCGTCATGAGATCCAGTAGGAATAAACCAGAGAATTTGCATGTTTGTCAGGGTATGAGGTCTTAAAATACGATAACTCGATATGTATGCCGTAGATTATAGTCAGAATTTTACAGGAAATTATTTAAAAAGCCAGTATAGATTAACGATTCATAAAAAAGAGCTTCCCACCAAATTGACTCTTTAGCGGATAATCCTGGCAATCATGACACATCTGTAGCAAATATGGCTGTCGTCAAGAATACAAGTTTTGTCTAGAAGCTGATGTTGTGGAACACACGGTAGCGGCAATACCCTATGGGTGACAATACTTGTCGGTTAAGGGGGAAAGGGGAAGGTGGGGCCCCCTCTGGGGATAAGGGGCGGGGGGAAAGGGAAATTAAAAACCTTTAACCCAAACCCAGTAACCCTTTCCCAAAACCAAACTTTGGGTTCAAAATGCAAAACCCGAGTAGTATTGCTATGGGTGACGCTCCTTCGTCGCTAACGCTGAAAGCGTTCTCGTAAGAGTAGCAGCTTCTCTACGTTCGCGTAGCGTGTCGTAGACAAACGCTCCGCGTAGCTTACTTCTCTGTAGGAGTATGCGTCTACATGAATTGCCCCTGCTGTAAAATAAGGGTTTAGGCTATTATTTGCGTAAGTTCTAAAAGCCTCGCTTTATCAGCAAAGCCAAAAAATTCATGTTAGGAACCAACCATACAGAAGCAAGTCCGTGAGAGCCAGAGAAAGCGCGGCCAAAGTACACCTAACTGAAAAACAAGCCCAATATTTTTAAGATTTTGGCTCATAAATAATGATACATATTGAAATGGCTGGTTACTTCTATATAGCCCAATTTTACTTAAAAAATATATTTAAATTTAACTCTCTATGGTACAGTTTCACTGAGGTTTTCTACTAAACAGTTATGAAAAAACACAATAATACAATTGTATTAATTGTACTACTAGGGTTAGCTAGTATACTTTTCTTACCGTTAGTATATAAAGATACGCTAGGAGAAAGAGATAGCTTCCGGATGGTAATGGGTATTATTGACTCGATTACATCTAATAAACCATTAGGAAGCAGTATGCTTTATGGTCGTGATATCTCTTTTGCATACTTTGTATTATTAGATTTTTTCAGACCAATTTTTAAAACAAATTTGGCTCTGATAATTCCTTTCATGAACTATATAAATGCATTGAGTGCTATTTTGACGGTTATACCTTTCTTCTTTTTAGTTAAAAGATATTGGGGAACTAGTATAGCCATAGTAGCAAACATATTACTAATGTTTCTCCCAGTTTGGAGGGTAACCAGCCAATACGGACATCCCATGACTGGAGCAGTATTATTCATGTTCATAGGATTAGCCTTGATTGGTTATCGTTCATTCTTAAGCTCTTTGAGATTAGGATGGAAGAAATTAATTTTATGGGATGTATTAATTATTGCTAGTTTTGCTTTATGTTTAATGTTCAGGCTAGATGCAATCCTAATGTTTCCTCTAATTCCAGCCTGTCTTCTTCTAGAAAATTATCCTTTTAAAAAGATTGTTTCTCCTTCGATATTATATAGTTTTTTCCCAATAATTGTTTTTAAAGTAATGCAATCTCAACTTCCACTCATTCCAGAGGTTGAAAAGAGTAATGGAATAGTTGAGCAACTTTTATTATGGAATAATCCTACTAGATACTTTGATAATTTTGTGTTTGGTAACCTACTTTTTGTTTGGGGCTTAAATCCTTTACTATTTTTGGTATTTTTTATATCCTGCATTTATTTGGTGTACAAAAAGAGTTATTCATCTCTCTTTTTTATCTTACCAACAGTTCTATTAAATTACATATTCTGGCTGCCAAATCCTGCTCCAGCCCGTCATTTTATCTATTTATCTCCTGTTGTAGCAGTTAGTATTGCAATCTTCTTAGCAGATATTTTCCCAACCGTAAAATCCTTTGTAAAAAATAATATAAAGACAGGAATAGCACTCGCAGTAGTTTTAATATTTTCTGTTTTAATAAGCTATAAATATTCCTACTCTGCGCCAATGTCAGAGAAATACTCTCATACAGCCAGAAGTTTAGGCAACGAATTACAACAATTAGAGCCGAAAGATCAGCCAATTTTGGTAATTGCCGATACGATTCCGGCTGTAGTTCAAATTCAACTCATGTCAAAAGACACGAAAGTTAAATATGAAAAAACAAATGTTTTTACAGACGATGATATTAAATATCAAAAGCGATCTACTTTTAGACCTAAACCTTTATACATATCCGTAATCGTTGTAGAAAATCAAAAAAATAAGTTTATATGTTATTTCCAAGGTTGGAAATCAAAAATAAATGAAATACAGAGATTTTTGCAAGAAACAGATCAATATCAGAAAGGTTATCTTGTATTAAATATGTTAGATAAAGAAGCCAGAAAGGTTGATGTTGAACCATCTAGCTTATCTAATAAGTTTGATATTTTAAAATTGTAATTATCAATTTCTTACCTTGTAAAAGAGAGAGTGAAAAGACGGGTTTTGGCGATGAGTCTGAAGGTTGTATTATCTTAACTGACTAAAGTAGTGAATAACTTCACTTAATTTTTTAAGTAATTTATTTACTCTGCTTTCAAAAACCCAGATTTTCACGAATTAATGAAAGGGCAAATAGAGAGAAATTAGGTTGTGTTTAGAAAAAAAATAGGAGTAGAGTCCTAGTGTGGAACTTAAAAACTGGTATTTTATTACTCACATTAGGTTGCATCGTTGCGACTGGTATAGCAGTATATCTTCTTGGCGGCGTTGAACCAGAACAAATTCAAGCTTTGCTGAAATATTCTGGAATTTGGGCACCTGTTATTTATGTTGCTTTGTACGTTGTAGCAACTATGTTAGTTTTGCCTTCAACAGTGCTCAATTTGACTGGAGGTGCAATTTTTGGGCCCTGGCTAGGAACTGTCTGGACTAGTGTTGGAGCTGTCATTGCGGCAATCATCGCCTTTGCTTTTACTCGTACTATTGGACGCGAAGCAATTGCAAAACGACTAGCAGGACGTTGGCAAGCGATGGATGCTGAGGTTCGTCGTGGAGGACTTTTTTATATGTTTGCCATACGACTAGTACCGATTATGCCCTATGGCTTGGTCAATTTCGTCGCTGGACTGACATCGATCAGTTTTAAAGATTATGTTTTAGGTACAACATTAGGAACAGTACCGAGTGTCTTACCTTTTGTACTACTAGGTAGTTCTGGTTTGAAGGCAGTTAAGACAGGTGATTTCTTACCGCTAGTACTCGCTTTAGGCTTAACTGGAATGTTGGTCGCGGGGTCTACTTGGTATCGAAATCGTCGTACTTTTCCTAAAAAAGCTATAGAAAACCTTAAAAAATCAGACTCATCAGATCACATTAACCCGAATAAGAAATAAACTATGTTACCAAAGTATTCATTTGTTATTCCAATCTATAACGAAGAAGAAATTATTCCCGAACTATACCGTAGACTGACTACAGTAATGAATCGGATGGATGGTCTTGTCGAATTAATTTTAATCAATGATGGTAGCCGCGATCGCTCCCTACAACTAATACGAGACCTCCATCAAAAAGACCCGCGCGTTTGCTACTTGAGCTTTGCTCGTAACTTTGGTCACCAAATTGCAGTTACTGCTGGTCTCAATTTTGTCCGGGGTCAAGTTATCGTCATCCTGGATGCGGATTTACAAGATCCACCAGAACTAATTCCCGACATGGTTGAAAAATGGCGACAAGGGTATCAGGTCGTCTACGCTCAACGCAGTCAACGTCTCAAGGAAGGACGATTCAAGCGTTTTACTGCCTACTTTTTTTATCGTCTTCTGAAGAAGCTTGCAGATGTAGATATTCCTACTGATACTGGTGATTTTTGTTTGATGGATCGGCAAGTCGTAGATCTTCTTAATTCTATGCCAGAACGCGCCCGCTATATTCGTGGTTTGCGTTCTTGGGTTGGCTTTCAGCAAACAGCAATTCGGTTCGAGCGCGACCCTCGCTTTGCCGGGGAAGTCAAGTACACTTTCAGCAAATCTTTAGCGCTTGCTATCAATGGTCTGGTGTCCTTTTCAATAGTACCACTGCGGTTATCAACCTATTTGGGGTTAGTAGCAGCGGTGGCGGCCATCTTGATGGCTTTATTAGTCTTGTATTGGCGTATTTTTGTCCCCAATTCGCCTTTAACCGGGTTTACGATTATTTTGATGGCAATTTTCTTTCTCGGATCTGTGCAATTAGTCAGTGTTGGTATCTTAGGCGAGTATATAGGGCGTATCTATGAAGAAGTTAAAGCCAGACCCCTCTATACTTTGGCAGAGGTAGGTGGTTTCTATCATAAATCCTCCAACTCAACGAAAAATTCTGACGAGTACCAAATGAGCGTGGGGGACGAGGGCGCGAAATAGTTCAATAAAAAGAAAAGCCTGTGGGCTAGAAAGTAAAGGTAGTCCGGAGAGCACCTACCCAAATTGGATCGTTGTTATCGTTATGTTCTGGTTTGGTAATTACATAAAAATCTGGAGTAATAGTGATGTTATCATTTACCCGATAAGTGTAGAAAGCCTCTAGGTGTAAAGAGGTGCTTGGATCTTCTCGAAGAATCCCAGCGCCACTTCTATAATCACTACTCGTAACTTTAGGTGGTATACCAACGATAATCCCACCTACATTGCCTTTTTTAAGCAAGTCTGGAAAACCAACTGTGAGTGCAGTATTAATGATTGTTGCATCACTATCACCGCCTCTGTTCTGGTGGGCGCGTGTATAGCCAAACCAACCACCTAAAGTTAAGCTCCGAGTGGTTCTCCAGTTAAATTGAAATCCGAAGTTATCGGTTGTAGTGGAGTTTTGTTCAAAAGGATTTCTGGCGAAAGCGCTACCTGTACCACCAGTGACATTAAAATTAGGTTCAGCACCAGTAGTGTTATCAGTATAGTATTTGCGGGCGTAGGTCAGGCCAAAATCTAACTGGCGAGTGGGCGATATGGTTAATTGAGCAAGTGCCAAATTAGTACCATTGAAAAGTCCACGGCCAGGGTTAGGGGCCTGATTATTATCTGCTATGTAACCTAAACTTAATTGCAATTGATCGCTAAACTTATACCCAAGAGCTAAACCAGCACCATCAAAACCTGGTCGATAAACAGTATGGTTGAATGTGGCAAACCGAGAGATCGCACCGTTTAGTCCACCAATAGCACCATTTAAGGTGGGAGTAAATGTAGCCGGTTGAAGTGCTCTAGGGCCTACCCACACAGTAGCTTTTGAGCCTAATGGGAAACGATATGTTAACTGACTGAGATAGGTATCAGCTCTCCCGTCACCATCAATGGTAAAACGAGTCATCTGGGTTCCTGTAGTCGCCCCCAAGTTAGGAATGTTATTTCCCGCTGTTATGAGAGTGGTTAGTTGATCTCTGCCTGTAAAGCTTGTTTGAAAGTTAAGTCTGGCACGGTAAGCAAAAAAAGTTTGAGTCCCATCATTTGTATCATCAGCAGCTGTATTATTGGCGCGATCGCCAAATGTATCTGCTACCAAGAATGTTGCATCACCAACTAGTTTGGTAGTTGTCGAAAACTGATTGGCTTCTACCTTAGCTTGACGCATCTCTAAGGCATCTACCCGTCCGCGCAGGGCGGTAAGTTCAGATGCAAATTGTTCTTGGAGTTTTTGCAGAGTGGTTAAGTCTTCCTTTCGCACCAAGTCTCCAGTGCTAGTAGCAATCAATTCGTTGAGGCGATCGAGGGCTGCATTCAAACCAGCAGCAAATTCGTAACGAGTCAGCGCCCGATTACCTTGAAATGTGCCATCTGGATATCCTGCAATCACGCCGTAGCGTTCAACTAGAGACTGCAAGGCTTGAAATGCCCAATCTGTAGGTTGAACATCAGAGAGTTCTGATACAGATGTAACTTGATCTATGCGATCGCTAGGTACTGCTAAAACTGGAACTTTTGATGTGCTACCCGAAGGTTGAAAAGATGATTCAGATGAAGTTCTCTGAGTAATGCCAGTTGGGGTAATCTTGTCAATTGGTATTACTTGCTGTGTTGGTTGTGCTGTCTTTTCCACTTCATCTGCACTTACTGCTGAAGACAGGACTACGAGTCCACCGAACAAAGCTGGAATCACTAGCAAATAATTCCACAAAACTTTAGACATGGGTTGTTTGTTCCTCACACAATATCAATTAAATTCCGCTGCTCAATCTTTTTCGGTAGCTACAAGACCTTGTGGAAGAGAGAACATCATATAGTTGGTAGTAAGCACTTCAGTGCTTAAAAGGAAGGACTAAAGTCCTGACTACGAACCTGTTTACCCATCAATTTAATTACTTAGTTACGCGCATTTTGTAACTTTCAGCTTTTCCAGATTTTTGCCATGAGGCTACTCTCAGAAACGAATGGCACTAAGTTAAGCTGAAAGGTAAGCGGCGTAGGGATTGCAGAGGGGCAGGGGAGCGGAGGAGCAGGGGAGAAAGAAGAAATTTTAGGCATTGCGTTCAGATATTTAGAAATTCCCCTCTGCTCCCCTGCTGCCTCAACGATTTTCCCTTTTCTTAGTGCCATTCTGCCAATACACCTCACCAATTTTTTACCCCCGCTAAGAACAGCTAGGGATTTCGGAATTTATAAACTTTAGACACTAGACAGCCTATGAGCTACTTTCGCTCTTGCTCGAACCCTGAGAAACTGGTAGGTAGATGCCTTGAGCCGGAATGGGATTCCTTGCTCTTGTTTGGAAAAACCATTAAACTACGGTAAGTCTATCAAAATTAAGTATTTTATGTACTAACATCGGATATTTGCACAAAACCCTAAAAAAAGCAAGTTTCTTAAGATGATAACTAAGTTTGTTTTACATAACTTTATGTTTGAATTTGTTTGCTAAAGTGCTTGCTTTTTGTCTAAAACTGTGAAAAGCTTTGTTATGTCATAAACTACGGTTCATCGGTCAAGATAAAGTAGTTGTTTGTCGGTGTGGTGGGAATTTGTAAGGAGCCAAAATTTATTCAGGCTACTAGTAGACCACCAACAAGTAAATAGGCAAACAGATTTCTAAATATTTTGCAGCATCGATGGGGTGAAGAGTTGATGCTTAAGACTTTATGGACGAGGGGAAATATTCTAAATGCTGAAGACGTTAACAACCGATTTTGAACTTGACCTCCAAGCAGATGTGCTGGTGATTGGAGGTGGGCCAGCTGGAACTTGGGCAGCATGGAGTGCTGCATCAAGCGGAGCTAGGGTGATCCTCGTAGATAAAGGATATTGTGGCACAACTGGATGCGCCGCTGCATCTGGTAATGGTGTCTGGTACGTGCCACCCGATCCAGAAGCACGGGAAACAGCGAAGGCAAGTCGGGAATCGTTGGGTGGGTTTTTGTCCGATCGCAATTGGATGGATCGGGTATTGAATCAGACTTATACAAATGTCAATCAGCTAGCAGAGTGGGGTTATCCCTTCCCTACCGATGATGAAGGTAAACCCTACCGGCGATCGCTGCAAGGGCCGGAATATATGCGGCTGATGCGGCGGCAAATTCAACGGGCAGGAGTCAAGATTTTAGATAACAGCCCCGCCTTAGAATTACTGGTTGATGACGATGGTGCTGTTGCTGGTGCAACAGGTGTGAACCGTCAGACTGGTGAGAAATGGGTGGTGCGATCGCAGTCCACAATTATCGCAGGTGGGTGTGCGTTTCTTAGTAAAGCGTTAGGATGCAACGTCCTGACAGGGGATGGTTATCTGATGGCGGCAGAAGCAGGTGCTGAGATGTCGGGTATGGAATTTTCCAATGCTTACGGCATCTCTCCCGCCTTTTCTTCAGTCACCAAAACCCTGTTTTATAATTGGGCAACTTTTACCTACGAAGATGGTACTGTGATTCCGGGGGCAAGTTCTCATAGACGTTCAGTAATTGCTCAGACATTACTGCAACAGCCAGTTTACGCCATCATAGATAAAGCGGCGGAATCAATGCGGGCATCTATGCGTTTAGCCCAGCCCAACTTCTTTTTACCCTTTGATCGTGCAGGTATTGATCCATTTACCCAACGTTTCCCTGTCACCCTGCGCCTAGAGGGAACTGTGCGCGGGACGGGGGGAATTCGGATTGTAGATGAGAGTTGTGCCAGTTCTGTACGGGGACTCTATGCGGCTGGAGATGCAGCTACACGGGAACTGATTTGTGGCGGATTCACTGGCGGTGGTAGTCATAATGCAGCTTGGGCAATATCTTCTGGTTATTGGTCAGGTAAATCGGCTGCTGAATATACCCGTAGCTTGGGAGAACATAAAACTCAACGACAAGTTAAAGGTGTTGGAGAGGTAGGATTACAGAGTGGGAGCGTAGCTTGCCGCCGAAGGCATCGCACTTTAGCAACTAATGAAATTATTCAGGCAGTTCAAGCTGAAGTATTCCCCTACGAAAAGAACTATTTCCGTACAGAACAAGGCTTAACTGAGTCTTTGGCTAGGCTAAATCATCTTTGGCAAGAACTCCGCAATAGCCAGGTAACATCAGAGAAAGAGCTTCCCAGGGCGCGAGAAGCTGCGGCGATGGTAGCCACAGCGCGATGGATGTACAGCAGCGCCATTGAACGTAAAGAAACTCGTGGTATGCACAAACATTTAGATTATCCAGAACTTGATGCTAACCAGCAACATCACCTAATTAGTGGCGGATTAGATCATGTCTGGGTGAAAAGTCAGCCTTTAAATAGTACAGAAAAGTCAGAATCCAAAATAGGAGCAGCAGTGTGATTGAGTTGGTCAGCGAATCGCGGTGCATAAAATGTAATATCTGCGTGAATATTTGTCCAACCAACGTGTTTGATAGAGTACCTAATGCGCCGCCAACCATTGCCCGACAGAGTGACTGCCAAACCTGTTATATGTGCGAATTGTATTGTCCAGTTGATGCTCTTTATGTTGCACCAGAAAGCGATATGCAGACTTCAGTCAACGAGGCAGAATTGGCAGAAGTTGGGCTGCTGGGTAGTTACCGGGAAAACATTGGTTGGGGACATAAACGCACTTCAACAGCCAAAACGGATCAAACATTCCAAATTTTGAAGCAGATGAAATAGTGCGGCGGAGAGAAAAGTCATGCTGGCATTAAAAAAGGCAGGAAGCAAGAAGCAGGAAGCAGAACGTAGTCCTATAAAAATTAGGTATTTTGAGTCTAGTGACTGTTTTCAAACTCGAAGATCCCCCCTAACCCCCCTTAAAAAGGGGGGAAAAGAAATTCTTAAAGCCCCCCTTTTTAAGGGGGGTTGGGGGGATCTTCAAAGACGAGGTTGCTTAACGAGAGGTTTGGAAACACGCCCTAGATACCTTATGTCTAGTACGAGATTATCAACTTCAGTAGCTTGTGTCCTACTGCTAGTGACTACAGGATGTAGCCAAGGCGAAACTAAATCTGCTCAATCCATTGAGGCTGTTAATGTTAACAACGCTGTTGCTGCATCTAATAATATTTCTACCCTACGAATAGGTTATGTAGGTAGTTCAGAACCGACAGGATCGCTTGGTTGGGCAAAGAAAAAGGGAATATTAGAACGTGAGTTGCAAAAAGCGGGATTTAAAAACATTACTTTTGCACGATTTCCTAACGGACCGGATCTAAATGAGGCGCTTGTCGCCGGACAATTAGATGTTGGTTCTTTAGGTGATACACCAGCCATAGTTTTGAAAGCTAGGGGTCAGGAAACCCGACTGTTGCGGATCAGCCAATTTAATACAACCGCTTGGTTAGTGGCGAAAAAGAATGGGCCGCGATCGCTTGGTGAACTTAAGGGTGAAAAAATAGCAACTCAAAAAGGCTCTTATATGCACCGATACCTGCTGGGTCTATTAGCTGAAACTAAAATTGCCAAGGATGTAAAAGTTGTTCACTTGATGACTACTGAGGCAAAAGCGGCTTTAGAACGTGGTGATATAGCAGCTTATGCAACCTCAAGTGATATGGGGCCTTTCCTGGAATCAGAAGGGTTTCCAGTGATTGATTCTTCGGCAAATCATCAGGGTTTGTCTGGAACATCATTAGTTATAGCAACTGAAAACTTTCTAGCTAAACAGCCTGATTTTCCCCAGAAATTTAATGCAATTCTCACAGAAGCAACTAAGGATTTAAAAGCTAATTATGAAGAATATTATCAGTACCACGCTCAAACTACTAAATATCCCATCGATATAATTAAAGTATCGTTCCCACTCAAACAGGTATCAGAAGAACCATTACCAGCCGAGGGTGTGAAGCTTTTAGAGGGAACAAAGAATTTTTTAGTCTCGCAGGGTTTAGCAAAGTCTGACTTTAAATTAACAGATTGGGCTGTTAATGAACAGCCGCGTTAATTTTATTGGTCTTGTTGATTAAAGATATGAAAAACTCACGCAGAGGCGTAGAGGGAATTTATGGAGGAGAAAATTATCAGTGAAGCTGATTTTCGAGATTTTGTCTTTACTAATCACGCCACATTATAAAGAAAAATCCCAACTTCTTCAAAGGAATTGCTGTTGAGAAGTGAGTAAACAAACTTCTGAATCAGTATTGACTATCTACCCAATCCAATTGAAAAATAAGGTAGAACCTATGACTATTGCATTAGACCGTCCCAGAAAAACTAAGTCTGCTCAAATTCGGGAAAAATTGGGTTATCCGATCATTGACACCGATGTGCATACCCAAGAGTTTCCCCCAGCATTCTTAGACTATTTAGAGCAAGTTGCTGGAACTGCTATCACACAGCGTTTTCAAGAACACTTACCCGGTGCATCTCGCTCTAAATGGTTTAAGCAATCTTGGGATGAACGCCGCACTTACCGCACCGCCCGCCCTCCCTTCTGGACTCGTCCCACCAATGATGCTTTAAATTTAGCTACCGTTAGTTTGCCAAAGTTATTACACGAACGTTTACAAGAAGCTGGTACAGACTTTGCCGTTGTGTACCCCAACTTGGCAGATGGCTCCACACATTGGGAATGAAGAAATGCGGCGGGCTGTTTGCCGTGCAGCTAATACTTACCACGCTGATATTTTCCGCCCTTATAGCGATCGCTTAACACCCATTGCTGCTATACCCATGAATACGCCCGAAGAGGCGATCGCAGAATTGGAATATGCGGTGAAAGTGCTGGGACTTAAAGCAATTCAAATCCCCGGACATATCCGCCGCCCGATTCCCGCCTTTGAAAAATATGGCGAAGAAGTAGCGAACGAAGCCATCTGGATTGATACCTTTCTGGAGTTTAGACTAAAAGCGATATGAGAGAACGCAAACCAAATGGAATTAGA